>JAEVZM010000636.1 GCA_023392225.1 Pseudomonadota bacterium | reverse complement strand
CGCCAGGAACGCCCTCCAGGTGGTCGAGCTGTCCGGCAGGACCGACATCCCCGTCTATGCCGGCTGCGCCCGGCCGATGCGGCGCGTGCTGGTCACTGCCGCGCACGTCCACGGCCCGACCGGCCTCGACGGCCCGACCCTGCCCGCGCCGGTGAAGACCCTCGAGCCGGAGCACGGCGTCGACTTCATCATCGACACGCTGCGCCGCGAGCCGGCCGGCACCGTCACCCTCTGCACGCTCGGGCCGCTCACCAATATCGGCATGGCGCTGGTCAAGGCGCCCGACATCGCGCCGCGGATCCGCGAGATCGTGATGATGGCCGGGGCCTATTTCGAGGTCGGCAACATCACCCCGGCGGCCGAGTTCAACGTCTATGTCGACCCCGAGGCGGCGGACGTGGTGCTCCGCAGCGGCGTACCGATCATCATGATTCCGCTCGACGTTACCCATGGCGTGCTCAGCTACCAGCACCGGGTCGAAGCCTTCCGCTCCATCGGCAACAAGGCCGGCGACGCGGTCGCCGCGATGATCGAGTTCTCGCAGCACTTCGACCTCGAGAAGTACGAGAGCGAGGGCGCGCCGCTGCATGACCCCTGCGTCATCGCCTGGCTGCTCAAGCCCGACCTCTTCAAGGGCCGCCAGATCAACGTCACCATCGAGACCGCGAGCGAGCTCACCCTCGGCATGACGGTCGCCGACTACTGGCGGATCACCGACCGGCCGAAGAACGTCCTCTACCTCCGCTCGGCCGACGACGAGGGCTTCTACAAGCTCCTCACCGAGCGGCTGGCCCGCCTGCCGTGACCGCGCCCGCGCCGCGCCGGACGCTGATCCGCGGCGCGACGATCATCGCCATGGATGCGGCGCACGGCGCCGAGGCCTTCGCCGGCGACGTGCTGGTCGAGGGCGAGCGCATCGCCGCGATCGGCCCGGACCTCGACGCCGGCCCCGAGGCGACCGTCATCGACGGCACCGGCCGGCTGGTCATGCCCGGCCTCGTCAACGGCCACCTCCATTCCAGCGAGCAGTTCTTCAAGGGCCGCTACGAGCGCATGCCGCTCGAGATCTGGCTGCTCTACGCCTATCCGTTCCTGATGGGGCCGCAGATCCCCGAGCGGCTGCTCTACCTCCGCTCGCTCCTCGTCGCGATGGAGTCGCTGAAGAACGGCGTCACCACCATCTGCGACTGCTTCTTCGATCCGCCCACCCTGTCGCTCGACCGGCTCGGCGTCGTCTTCTCCGCCTACGAGGACGCCGGCATCCGCGCCAACGTCACCAACTCGATCATCAACATCCCGGTCCTCGACACCCTCCCCTTCAGCCGCGAGATCGTGCCGCAGGACCTCCAGGCGCAGCTCGACGGCGGGACGATGATCACCGGCCGCGCCTATGCCGACTACTGCGAGGCTGCCTTCGCCGCCTATGACGGCCGCGCCGGCCGCCTCCGCTACATGGTCTCGCCCTCCGCGCCGCAGCGCTGCACGCCGGAGCTGCTCGAGGCCTGCCGCGACCTCTCCCTCGCCCACGGCACGCCGTTCCACACCCATGTGCTGGAAACCAAGACCCAGGCCGTCACCGGGCCGGAGCTCTATGGCGGGCGGACCCTGGTCCGCTACATGCACGCCCTCGGGCTGCTGACCCGGAACGTGACCTTCGCCCATTCGGTCTGGGTCAGCGACGACGACATGGCGCTGATGGGCGCCGCCGGCATGGGAATCGTCCACAACGCCATCTCCAACCAGAAGCTCGGCGCCGGCATCGCCCCGCTCCGCCGCCTGCTCGATGCCGGCGTCACCGTCGGCCTCGGCACCGACGGGGCGTCGAGCAACGACACGCTCCGCATCTTCGACGTGATGCGCGTCGCCGCCCTCATCCACGCCGCCACCGGCCCGGACTACGGCCAGTGGCTGTCGGCCGCCGACATCCTTCGCGCCGCGACCATCGACGGCGCGCGGACGGCCATGCTCGAGACCGAGACCGGGTCCCTCGAGCCGGGCAAGGCGGCCGACCTGATCATGCTCCGCATGGACGGGCTCGACTACGTCGCGCTCAACGACCCGGCCAAGCATGTCGTCTACTGCGAGAACGGGTCGTCGCTGGAGATGGTGATGGTCGCCGGCGAGATCGTCGCGAAGGACCGTCGCCTCACCCGCATCGACGAGGAGGCCATCCTCGACGAGATCCGCGAGACGGTGCCGGCCTGGCTTGCGGCGCATGCCGAGCTGGAGCGGCGGAACGCGGTGTTCGAGCCCGCCATGGCCGAGATCCACCGCCGCGCGACGCTGCAGGACATCGGCATGGACCGCTACGCCGGCGACGCCCCGCCCTGGCCGGGGACGAACCGGAAATAGGCCATCTGGTCGGATTTGGTCGTCCGATATCTGGAATGCCGTCCCGCGTCCTTCGAGGCTCCGCTGCGCGGAGCTCCTCAGGATGAGGGCCGTTGGCGTTCGCCACCCCGGGCCACTCTGAGGTGGTCTCGCTCTCCCTCCTCATGCTGAGG
>JAEVZM010000440.1 GCA_023392225.1 Pseudomonadota bacterium | reverse complement strand
TGATCGGCATCATCGGGGCGGTGCTGGTCGGCGGCTTGTTCGGCCTCATCCTCGGCGTGCTGGTGATCACCTACCGGGTCGACCAGATCATCGCCGGCGTCGCCATCAACCTGTTCGTGCTGGGGATGACGTCCTACGTGTCGAGCCAGGTCCTCTCCAAGCACCACGCGCTCAACAATGCGCCGGTGTTCCGGGCCTGGCCGATCCCCTTCCTCTCCGACCTGCCGGTGGTCGGGCCGGTGCTCTTTCGCCAGAATCTCTTCGTCTACGGCGCCTTCATCATGGTGGCGCTCGCCACCTACTACCTCTTCCACACCCGCTCGGGCCTCAGGGCGCGGGCGGTGGGCGAGCATCCGGAGGCCGCCGACACGCTCGGCATCGACGTCTATCGGGTCCGCTATATCAACGTGACGCTGGCCGGCATGGTGGCGGGCTTCGGCGGCGCTTGGTTCACCCTCGGCTCGGTCGGCCGCTTCGACGAGGGGATGACCGGCGGCCGCGGGTTCATAGGCCTCGCGGCGATGATCTTCGGCCGCTGGCATCCGGTCGGGGCGCGGCTGGCGGCGCGGGTCTTCGGCTTCGCCGATTCGCTCCAGCAGAAGCTCGCGATCCTGCAGACGCCGATCCCCTCCGAGTTCCTGGCGATGGCCCCCTACATCGCCACCATCGTGCTGGTCGCCGGCCTCATCGGCAAGGCGCGCGCCCCGGCTGCCGACGGCAAGCCCTACATCAAGGATTAGCGGAATGACGGCCCGCGAGACGCTGGCACTGATCGCCCATGACGAGAAGAAGGACGACCTCGTCCGCTTCGCGACCCGGCACCGCAAGCGCCTCGCCGGCTACCGGCTTTACGCCACCGGCACCACCGGCGCGCGCGTCAAGGCGGCGCTGCCAGAGCTCGACATCACGCCGCTGAAGAGCGGGCCGCTCGGCGGCGACCAGCAGATCGGCGCCCTCATCGCCGAGGGGCGGGTGTCGGGCCTCATCTTCTTCATCGATCCGATGACCCCGCTGCCCCACGACGTCGACGTCAAGGCATTGACGCGGCTTGCCGTTCTCTACGATATCCCGATGGCGCTGAACGCGCGGACGGCGGAGCTCCTGCTCGTCGGGCCGGCGCCGCGCGCGGCAAAACGGAGCGGGAAGGCGAAGGCGTGACGCGAGTCGAGGACGATATCCGGTTCCCGGTCCTGATCGGGGATATCGGCGGCACGAATGCCCGCTTCGCGGTGATCGCGGACCGCGATGCGCCGTGGGAGCGCTTCGATGACGTCCATACGGCCGACTATGCGAGCGTCGAGGATGCGATCGAGACGGTGGTGCTCGCGAAGACCGCACTCCGGCCGAAGACGGCAATCCTGGCGCTCGCCGGGCCGATCACCGGCGAGCGGATCGGGCTCACCAACTGCCCGTGGATCTTCGAGCCGCGAAAGCTCATCCCGCGCTTCGGGCTCTCGTCGATCCTCCTCCTCAACGATTTCGAGGCCCTGTCGCTCTGCCTGCCCGACCTCGGCGAGGGCGACGTCGCGCAGCTCGGCGAGGGGCGGGCGCTGCCGGAGCGGCCGCGGGTGGTCGTCGGCCCGGGAACTGGCCTCGGCGCCGGGGCGCTGATCCACGCCCGCGGGGTCTGGATTCCGGTGCCGGGCGAGGGCGGCCATATCGACCTCGGCCCGGTCAGCGACCGGGATTTCGCCATCTGGCCGCATCTCGAGAAGTCGTTCGGCCGGTTCAGTGCCGAGACGCTGCTCTGCGGCCCGGGGCTGATGCGGGTCTATCGGGGCCTTGCCGCCTTCCACGGGGCCGAGCCGGTCCATGCGACGCCGGCCGAGGTCACCGCCGCGGGGCTCTCGGGCGACGATCCGGTCGCCGTCGATGCGCTCGATTTCTTCGTCACCCATCTCGGCTGCTTCGCGGGAAACCTCGCCGTGGTGTTCGTGGCCACCGGCGGCGTCTACCTCGCCGGCGGCATCTCGGCCAAGATCGCCCCGGCGCTCCGGATGGGCAGCTTCCGCGAGGCGTTCATCGCCAAGGACCCCCATCGCCACATCATGGCGGAGATGATGACAGCGATCATCACCCGGCCGGACCCGGCGCTCGCCGGGATAGCCGCCTTCGCCCGCGCTCCCGGTCGCTTCGGGGTCGAGCTCGCCGGCAAGCTGTGGCGGGCGTGACCGCGATCTCTTGCTCCGCTGCCGCCGGCATTGCAGTGTCCCGAGCGGCCTTCCACAGACGGATCCTTCGAGCATGACCGACGCCGGCGACGACACGCGCATCCGCATCCTTGAGACCAAGCTCCTCTCCGACGATTGGGCGCGTCTGACCAAGTACATCATCGACTACCGTCGCAGCGACGGTGCGCACGAGACCCTGATCCGCCAGGTCTATGACCGCGGCAACGGCGCCTGCATCCTGCCCTACGACCCCGAGCGCGGCACGGTGCTGCTGGTCCGCCAGTTCCGCATGCCGGTCTGGGTGGAGAGTGGCGGTGCGGTCAGCGAGCTGATCGAGGCGTGCGCCGGGCTGCTCGACGATCTCGACCCCGAATCCGCGATCCGGCGCGAAGCCGAGGAGGAGCTGGGCTACCGGCTCGGGCCGATCCAGCGCATTCTCGACTGTTACATGAGCCCGGGCAGCGTGAGCGAGCGCATCGTCTTCTTCACCGCCCGCTACACCCCCGCCGACCGGAAGTTCTCGGGCGGCGGCAACGAGGCCGAGGGCGAGGACATCGAGGTGCTGGAGCCGACCCTCGACGAGGCGCTGGCCATGGTCCGCGACGGCCGGATCGTCGACGGCAAGACGGTGATGCTGCTGTGGCACGTCAAGCTGCACGGCGTCGAATAGGCCCGCCGGCACGCAAGGCCGTGTGACGACCGTCACTGACCGGCGGGCGCCTGCGCCTTACTGGCGTCGGGCAAGCGTGCAACAGGTCGCGAAAATGTCATCATGGCGGGCTGTAGTGCCCGTCGAGCGGTGGCAAAATCGGCAGGAACCCCTGTGCGAGGGTAACGACGGCGAAACCAGAATCTGCTAGATGCGTTTCGGCGCGAGAGCCGGCGCAACTGTCGGTTCACACAACCAGCGTAGCTCCATGGCGTTCGATCTCCTTCGTCGATTGAAAACAGCTCCCGCCATCGCCCTGGGCCTTGTCCTGGGATTCGGCTTCATCGCCGAAGCGGCGGCCGAGTCGCCGTATTGCCAGCAGCTCCAGGCCGATTATCGCCGGGCGCTCCGCGACTCCGGTGGTGGCGGCGGTGGCGGCGGCGCCAATATCGGGCAGCTCCAGCGCCAGCTCGCCAGCGCCCAGAACGACGCCAAGCGCTCGGGCTGCCGGCGCATCCTGTTCGGCAAGCCCGGCAAGAACTGCCCGGCCATCATGGCGCGGATCAACCAGCTCCAGCGCGACATCGCCCGGGCGCGGACCTCCGGCGGGGGCCTCTTCGCCAGCAACAACAACAGCCGCTACGAGCGCGACCGAATCCGCAATGCGCTGGCCCGCAACGGCTGCAGCCTGCCCTCGTCGCGGGACGGTGGCGGCGAGACGTTCGCCAGTTCCGGCTATCGCACGCTGTGCGTCCGGACCTGCGACGGCTACTATTTCCCGATCAGCTTCTCGTCGAGCCGATCCCGCTTCAAGATCGACGAGGCGGTGTGCCAGTCGATGTATGGCGGCGAGCCGGCCGAGCTCTACGTCCACCAGAACGGCGCCCCGGTCGAGAGTGCGGTCTCGCTGAAGGGCGAGCCACTCACCGCCTCGACCAATGCCTTCGCCTATCGCCATTTCTTCAGCCCGTCCTGCCAGGGGCAGCTGCAGCGCGGGCTCGCCAATCTCGGCGACGCGTTCCTCGTGCGGGTTGCGGACCAGAACCGGAACACGCCGCGGCGCAACGGCCAGACGCCGACCGAGGCGCCCTCGCTCCTGCCGATGCCCGTGGCCCGCGTCGCGCCGGGACAGGACCCCGAGACGATGGCCAACCTCGCCGGCGGCTTCACGATCGCGCCGGTCGAGGTCGAGGAGGAAACCTCCAGTGACGATTTGGTCGCTTCGGCCTCGGCGCCGATGCGCAAGCTCGGGCCGGACTACTACTACACGACGCCGATCGCCATCGAGGCGCTCCGCAATCCGCCCCAGCGCGGCCCGGTCTTCAGCCTGATCGGCAGCGCCCATGCCGACGAGGCGGACGGCATTCCCGAGACCTCGGTCCAGTAGGGCAGCACCACATCAGGGTCAGAACCATGCGTTTCGCTCTTCTCGCCATCGTCCCCGCCGTGCTCGGCGGCGGGGCGGCGTTTGCCGCAGTGCCGGTGGACACGATGAAGATCGAGCGGAAGAGCGACACGGTCGATATCGAGCTCGCCTATCCCAAGACCGGCATCGCGGCGATCGACCAGCCGATCGCCGACTGGGTGAAGGGCATGGCGGCCGATTTTGAGAAGGGGGCGGATGACGACTTTGCCGCCTTCAAGTCGGACAATGACGGCGAGCTGCCGCCGTGGACCTACAGCCTCTATCTCGGCTTCGAGGTGGCGCGCAACGACGACGAGATGCTCGTCTTCGACTACGACGAGAGCATCTTCCAGGGCGGTGCCCACCCCAACCACGAGATCATCACCGCCAACTACATGATGCCCGACGCCTGGCAGGTCTACCTGCCGGAGATCTTCGACGGCAATCGGGCGCTCCGCAAGATCAGCGACCTTGCCATCGCCGACCTCAGCCGGCAGCTGCTCGGACCGGATTCAATGAGCGATCCGGAGTGGGTCAAGACCGGCGCCGGGCCGGCCTGGTCGAACTTCCAGGACTTCATCCTCCTCGAGGACAAGCTCGTCATCCGCTTTCCGCCCTACCAGGTCGCGGGCCTTGCGGCCGGGGGCCCGCCGGGGGGGCTGCCCCGGGGGGACCGGGCGGGG
>JAEVZM010000211.1 GCA_023392225.1 Pseudomonadota bacterium | reverse complement strand
CCACTACACCCTGCCGCTCTATCCGGCGGTCGCGATCCTGTTCGGCGGCATCGCCGCCGAAGGCCGGCTGGTCGCCGGGCGGTGGTGGACCCGTGGCGCTGGCATCCTGCCGGCCCTCCTCCTTGCCGGCCTATCGCTCGGCAGCATCGTGCTCCTCGCCCGTCTCGAGGGCATCGTCAGCGGGGCGGGAATTGTCGTCGCGCTCGGCGCCGTCGCCCTCGCGGTCGCCGCGGCCCGCCAGACCTGGCGCGACCAGCCGCTCGCCGGGGCGATGCTGATGGCCGGCGCGGCGATAGCGACCTATGTCGCCGTCTTCGGCCTGGTGCTGCCGGCGGCGCAGACCTTCCGCCTTTCGCCGCGCCTCGCCGAGGCGATCGCCCGGGTGGCAGGCTGCCCGGTGCCGAAGCTGGTCTCGGCCGGCTACGACGAGCCGAGCCTGGTCTTTGCCACCCACACCGATATCCGCCTCGAGGATCCGCGCACCGCCGCCGATTTCCTGAAGGGCGACGGTTGCCGGCTGGCGCTGGTCGAGGCCCGGAAGGCGGAGGCTTTCCTCGCCCGTGCCGACAAGCGTGGTATCGCGGTCGAGAAGCTCGAAACCGTCACCGGGATGAGCCTCGGCCGTCTCGACACGCTCAGCATCGGCATCTGGCGTGCCGGTCCGGCCCCGGATGGGGCGTCCGGCGGGTAGTCAGGCTTCGATTGCGTCGCCTGTCGATTGTGCCTATATAGGCGCCATCCCCTATCGCTCTTGTTGAGGCCAATCGCTTCGCCGCGGGAAACCCGGTGGAGCAGCCGGGAGAAGCTTATGACCGCGTCCCCCCTGATGCCGAAGGCGACCGCCGTGTGGCTGGTCGAGCACACCTCGCTGTCCTTCGAGCAGATCGCCGATTTCTGCAAGCTCCACCCGCTCGAGGTGAAGGCCATCGCCGATGGCGAGGCGGCCCTGACCATCAAGGGCATGGACCCGATCTCGACCGGCCAGCTGACCCGCGAGGAAATCGACAAGGCGCAGAGCGACCCCAACCTCAAGCTGCACATGGCCGATACGCGCGTCCGCGTTCCGGTCGCCAAGCGCCGCGGCCCGCGCTACACGCCGGTGTCGCGTCGACAGGACCGGCCGAACGCCATCCTGTGGCTCCTGCGCAACCATCCCGAGCTCAAGGACGCCCAGGTCATGCGGCTCGTCGGCACCACCAAGCCGACGATCGAATCGATCCGCAGTCGCACCCACTGGAACGCCAACAGCCTGACGCCGATGGACCCGGTGACCCTCGGCCTCTGCTCGCAGATCGATCTCGACTTCGAGGTCGAGAAGGCGGCGAAGTCGCTGCCGCCGCAGGAGGCGCCGGCCGAGGGCGCCACGCTCCTGCCGGCCTCGGAGACCATCGCGCCGCGCGGCTTCGACGAGATCCCGGCGCGCGACGCCGAACGCGAGGCGGAGCGCGAGGCCGATGCGGTCTTCGCCAAGCTCAAGTCGATGAAGGGCAGCGACGACGAGGACGACGAGGACGCGTAGTCCTCTCCGGTTTCCCAGTTCCGACAAGGGCCCGGAGCGCCGTTCCGGGCCTTTTCTCATGCGCGAAGTTCCACTATAGTGGATAAAATATCGCATATACGGGAACGTCATGGACGAAAGTGACGGACTGGCCCTGCGGATCGGCGATCGCATCCGGACCCTCCGCATCGCGCGCGGCCTGACGCTCGACGGGCTGGCGGAGCGCGCCGCCGTCAGCCGGGCGATGCTGTCCCGGATCGAGCGGGCCGAATCGAGCCCCACCGCCCAGTTCCTCGGCAAGGTCTGCGCCGGCCTCGGCACGACCGTGTCGGCGCTCTTCGCCGCCACCGAAACCGGGCGAGGCCCCCTTCGCCGCCGTGGCGACCAGCCGGTCTGGCGCGATCCGGCCACCGGCTATACGCGGCGGAACGTGACGCCGGAGGGGACCGGCTCGGCGGTCGACATCAGCGACATCGCTCTGCCGCCAGGCGCCGACGTCACCTACGACCCGTTGCGGCTGCGCGCCGCCGACCAGCACATCTGGGTCCTCGATGGCGTGCTCGAGCTTGCCATCGGCGATGCCAACCACCGGCTCGAGACTGGCGACTGCATCCACATGGGCTTCGACCAGCCGGTATCGTTCCGCAACCCGTCCGATCGGCCGACGCGCTATGCGGTGGTCATCGGCCGTGGCGGGCCGGGGTAACGGCCATGGGCGACGCGATCGAGATTCGCCGCCTCGATGCGGCCGAAGCGGAGGCGAGGCTTCCCGGGCTGGCCGACATCCTGGTCGATGCCGTGTCCTCCGGCGCCTCGGTCAATTTCATGGCCGGGTTTCCTCATTCCGAGGCCGCCGCATTCTGGCGCGGGCAGCTGCCCGGTATCGCCGACGGCAGCCGCCGGCTGTTCGTTGCCGATGACGGCCGGCGCCTGGTCGGCACCGTCGTGCTGGCACTCGCGCCGCAGCCCAATGCCCCGCATCGGGCCGAGATCGGCAAGATGCTGGTCGCTTCGGACCAGCGCCGGCGCGGCATTGGCCGGAAACTCCTCGCCGCTGCCGAAGCCGGCGCGTGGCAGGCGGGCCGGACGCTCCTTCTCCTCGACACCGAGAGCGGCAGCGCCGGCGACCGGCTCTATCGCAGCTGTGGCTGGATCGACTATGGCCGCGTCCCCGGCCACGCGTTTCGGCCAGATGGTCAGCTCGCCGAGACGACGATGTTCTACAAGCGGATCGCGCCGGCCCCACGGGCCGGCTC
>JAEVZM010000035.1 GCA_023392225.1 Pseudomonadota bacterium | reverse complement strand
GCCACGTATGCCGCCGAGCGCGCTCTTGCCCTTGCCAGCCCCGAGAGCCCCGACCTTTCGCGGGCTCGGCTCTACCGCTCCGCCGCGCTGGTCCTCGAGGCCGAGACCTTCGAAGAGGCCGAGACCGAATTCGCCCGGATCAACGTCGCGATGCTCGATCCGGCGGACCGCGCCCTCCATGCTGCGATCGAGGCGCTTGCGAGCTCGATCCGCTCCGGCGTCGACCCCGAGGTCCTCACCCTTGTCCCCGCCTCCGGCCCGATGCCCGGCGACGAGACGGCCGGAGACGACCCGCTGCTCGCGCGTGCCAAGGCCCTCTCCGGCGAAGTCGACCTCATTCTCGCGGATGCATCATGAACGAGATTCCGGTGAGCCATCCCTCGGTCGGCGGCACCCCGGCCACGCGGCGGATTGCCGAGCCCAAGCCCGATCAGTCGTTCCTCGAGACCGTCGAGGCGCTGCTGGGCGGCGTCGGACTTCCTGCGCGCGATGGAGACCCCGCCCGTCCCAAACCGCCGATGCGGATACCCGCCGAGCAGGCGACCGAAACGGCTGACGGCGAGACCGTCCCTGAGCCGGGGACGGCCGACGTGGTGGACCTTTCCCTCCTGGTAATGCCCCAGTCGCCACGCACCGGCACGGTGCCGCGGACACCGGCCGAGCCGCTCCCCGTTCTGACGGCGCCGCGCGTCGTGGAGACCCAGGGCACCGTTCCCCTCCCCCCGGCGGACAGCCTGCCATCGCTGCCGGTGGCGCGCGCCGCCGCGCCACTCCTCACCGTCGGCCCCGCGTTCGTTCCGCCCGTCGTGGCGACGGCACCGGACCCAATCCGCGACCAGAACCCAGCCGACGCCATCCCGCTCCTGCCGGAGGTGGACCTGCCGGAGCGGCCGGTCGCGATCGTCACCCGCGTCGAGACGCACTTCGCGCCGGTCGCGATCCCGCCGGTCGCCGACCCGCGGGCCGCTCCGCCGCTGCTCCAGCCCGGCCTCCGGCCCGAACCCGTCCGGACAAGTGCCACGAAGCCACTCGCGCAGGGCGTCTCTGCCGAGCGTCGCGCCGATTCTCCGGCAGCGCCGGCGGCGCCCCTCGCAGCGGGACTCCCCAGCAAGGCTCAGGAAGTACCCGGCGCGATCGGGCCTCGCGGCGACGACGTTGTGGACCTCCCCGCCGCCGGCACCGAATCAGGCCGTCCTTCGCCCTCGCGACGCGAGCCGATGCGCTTCGATCCGCCGCCGCTCCTGCGCTCCGAGCGCGCAGCCGCGCCTTCCGCGGAGGCGAACCGGACGGAGCCCGTGCCCGCCCCTGCCACCGCGGCGGGCGCCGCGCTCCAGCCGGGCGCGATGCCGGAGCGTCTCGCGGGTGCCGACCTCCCGCGTGTCTCGGCCTTCCTCGCCGACGCGCTCCGGACCCCGACCCTCCCGTCGCCTCCTGCCGGCGATGGCGGTCAGTCCGGCCCGCTCCGCATCGTCGCACTGACGCTCGATCCCGAGCACCTCGGCCGCGTCAAGCTGACCATCCGGATGGCGGGCGACCGGCTCTCGCTGCATGTCGCGGCCGAGCGACCGGAGACTGCCGAGATGATCGAGAACGACGCCGAAGCGCTGAGCCGCCTGCTCGGCGCCGAGGGCTTCGATGTCGAGAGCCTCACTGCGACGCCGCTCCGCGAATCGGCCGGCATCCTCCCGGCGCCCCCGAACGTCGCGTCAGGGGCGGGCTTCGCTGACCCCGGCGCCAGTGGAAGCCGCGCCGCGTCGCAACAGGCGTCCGATGACGGCCAGCGCCGACCGGCCCACCAAGACTCCAACGAGAACGGATCCGCCCCCCATGAAGAAGCTGATGCTCCGGGCCGCGATGGCCGCATTTACGTTTAGCGCCGGACTGACCTCGGCGCTCGCCGCCAATGTCTGCGAGCGCGAGATGATCGGCGCCTCCAAGCGTCACGGCGTGCCGATCGGCGTTCTCTACGCCGTTGGGCTGACCGAGTCGGGGCGGAAGGATTCCCTGCAGCCGTTCGCCATGAACATCGGCGGCAAGGCGTATTTCGCTTCAGGAATCGACGACGCTCTGAAGCAGTTCGAGTCGGCGCGGAAGCGGGGCATCAGCCTCATCGACATGGGCTGCATGCAGATCAATCATCACTTCCATGGCGATCAGTTCCAGAGCGTCGCAGCGATGTTCGATCCGCATGCCAATGTCGACTACGCGGCGCGCTTCCTCAAGACGTTGCGCAGCCAGGAGGGTAGCTGGACCCTCGCCGTTGCGCGCTATCACGCCGGCCCGAACAACGACCCGGCGCAGAAGAAATACGTGTGTGCGGTGATCGAGAACATGGTGGCGACCGGCTTCGGCAGCTGGACCGCGAACGCGCGGAACTTCTGCGCCTGACTCCTGCCGCGGCCGGGGCATCGACCCCGGCGCGGACCGCTCCACACCGGGGACGCGTGATTACCGGAACAGCGAATCGATGTCGTCCTGGGAGACGACGTTCGCGTCGCCGTCGAGCGGCGGTCCGTTGAGGAGATCGGCGTCGCTGGGCTCCACGGCTTCTTCCTCGACTTCCTCGAACTCGCCGACGTTCCGCCAGATGGCGATCATGCTGGCGATGCGCGATTCGACGAACTGCAGGAGGTCGACGACCTTCCGGATGCGCTGGCCCGAGAGGTCCTGGAAATTGCAGGCCTCGAAGACGCGGACCGTCTGTTCCTGAATGATGCCGATCTTGGCGTGATGGGCCGGGTCGATATCGCGCAGCAACTCGGCGGTGACGGTGTCGATGGTCTCGGCCGAGCTCAGGATCGTCTCGGTCGCGGTCTCGGTGGTGATGACCACGGCGTCCAGCTCGTCGGTCGCCCGGAACAGCTGCTCGTTCTTCACGCCCTTGGCGTGGAGCGACGAGATCTCGTTGCGGGTCTTGACGATCGCCTCGTGGATCGCGGCGATGCCGGTCCACAGGTCGTCATCGACATGCGGCGCCTCGGCGGCGTCGAGGCTCAGCCGCTCGATGACCGTCCGCAACTCGGACAGCTCGTCGAAAACGCGGTCGAGGCGAATGGCCACCTGGACCTTCGCTGGAATCGGTGGCGGCGGGATGCTCCCGTGATTGCGAGAGCCCGGGTGAAGCACACTCGACATGACATTGTCTCCTTGCGCGATCGTATTCGACGTCGGTTCTACCAGAACAAGAGCTCGCTTAGAAGATTCGGCCGTACAGCTACGCAAGCTTCGCGCAAGGAATGCCGCGCTAAGAGATAATCCGTGATTACGACATTCGCGCAGCCGGCGAAAACGCTGCGCGTCAATGCACGGAGACCTTCATGTCGCTCGATCTTTCAATGCCGATACTTGTCGTCGATGACTACAAGACGATGGTTCGGATCATCCGAAACCTGCTGAAGCAGCTCGGCTTCGAAGATGTCGACGAGGCATCCGATGGAACCGAGGCGCTCGAGAAGATGAAGGGCCGGAAATACGGTCTCGTCATCTCCGACTGGAACATGGAGCCGATGACCGGCTACGAGCTGCTCAAGCAGGTCCGTGCCGACGAAGCCCTCGGCCCGACGCCGTTCATCATGATCACGGCCGAGTCCAAGTCGGAGAACGTGATCGCCGCCAAGAAGGCCGGTGTGAACAACTACATCGTCAAGCCGTTCAATGCCCAGACGCTCAAGGGCAAAATCGAGACGGTGTTCCAGGGCTAGTCGTCGCCGGACGGTCCTGGCGGCGCCACGCGCCCATAGCCCCCCTGCTCCCCGCGTGGCGCCGAACTTCCTTCCTCCTGAGCCTCGAGGCCGCCGTATCGGCGGCCTCTTTTTTTCGTCCGCGCGGCGGCTTTCCGGTTCACTCCAAGACGGAACGGATTTGCCTCCAAACCCGAACGGCTTCGCGTTGAGTGGTGCGATTCCCGCGTCTATCCCGACTTCACGGACGAGGCAGCAACGAGCCACTCGATGTTGCCGCGGCGGCAAGAAAAGACGGAGGCGAGAGACTGTCATGTATGTCGTTGTCGACCAGAGATCTGATGTAATCGAGGGCTACACTGCGAGCTTTACCCGGGAAGGCTTTGCTTCCGTTGGTTTCGGCTCGAATGAATTCCAGGATTGGCTGAGCTCAGCCGACGAGAACGACATCACGGCGATCCAGAGCTTTGTTCTCGGTGACTTCGACGGCCGCGAGTCGGCACCGGAAGCGATCCGCAACCATTCGCGTGCACCGATCATCGCGCTGAGCGAGGTCCGCTCGCTGGACCAGACGCTGGGCCTGTTCGCGGCCGGTGCCGACGACGTCGTGCGCAAGCCCGTGCATGTCCGCGAGATCGTGGCCCGCTCCAACGCCATCGCCCGCCGCGCCATCGAGAAGCCCAACAGTGCAGGCGGCAGCCGCATCCGGGTGTTCTTCGACGGTCGCGATCCGGAGGTCGACGGTGAGGCGATGCCGCTGCCGCGCCGCGAGCGCCACATCCTCGAGTATCTGGTCAAGAACTCCAGCCGGCGCGTCACCAAGACCCAGATCTTCAATGCGATCTACGGGATCTTCGATGCCGAGATCGACGAGATCGTGGTCGAGGGGCACATCAGCAAGCTCCGCAAGAAGCTCCGCCTGCGGGTCGGTCACGACGTGATCGATGCCAAGCGATACCTCGGATACCAGTTCGTCGGGTGAGGCCGACTGCCAGTCGTCGGCCTCGGCTGAGGGCGGAGGATGGGAGATGCCCCATCGCTCCGCCCTTCGCTTTTTGCGGCGATGGCGTCCTGAAGCGCGGGGAACGGGAGCGGATCAGTCCAGCCGGAGGCCGAGGCGGCTCGCCTGGCGCTCGAGGAACCGGTGCATCCGCTCATGCCCGGCCGGCGTGAGGCGGACGAGGATCCGGCGCCGGTCCGCGGGATCGGGCGTCCGCTCGAGGAGATCCGCCTCCACCAGGTCGTCGATCCGCCGGAGCGCGGTCGTCGTCGGTGCGCCCGAGGCGATGCAGAGGCTGGTGACCGAGATCGAGCGCCCGGTGGCTTCCGACAGCGCCAGGTCGAGCAGCATGTCCCAGGCGGGATCCGAGAATACGTCCGTCTTGAAGATGGAATCACGATCGGCACGCGCCGCGACCAGCGCCCGGAGATAATCGGGACGCTCGCTGACGGGATCGGCGCCCGTCGTCTCCTTCTCCTCCTGCTCGTCGATCATCGAGAAGGCACGGTTGACCGCGAGCGCGACCTCGTCGGGGCTCACCGGCTTGCGGAGGAAATCGATCGCGTGCAGGCGAAGCGCAGCCACCGCCTTGTCGACCGATGCGCTGCCGGTGATGACGATCGCCACCAGCGGCCGCGATTTGCGGCGGATGGCGAGCTTCTGGAGCAGCTCTATGCCGTCGATCTGCGGCATCTGGAGGTCGGTGACGATGACGCGGAGGGTGGCGTGCCTCTGGACCAGCTCGAGCGCCTCCATCGCCGTCGAGGCGGTCCGCGACGGGAGACCTATCAGTTCGAGCCCCTCGCTCAGCTCGGCGAGGATGTCGGGATCGTCGTCGACGAGCAGCAGTCTCGGCTCGGTATTCGACGGCTCCTGAGGCACTGGCATCTGGCGCGTGCTTCCGTCTTCAGTTGCCTTTGGGCTGGGTGGCGAGCCATTCCAGCAGATCGTCCGGCGAGCGCTTCGCCGAGACGAAGTACCCCTGAAGATAGTCGACCGGATGCTGTCGCACAAATTGCAGGTCCCGGGGAAGCTCAACTCCTTCGGCCGAGACCGCGATGCCGAGACGCTCGCCGAGCGCCGCAAGCGAGGCGAAGATCCCGCGCGCCTTCTCGAACAGCCGCGCCTGCCGGACGATCTCGAGGTCGATCTTGATCTCCGTCACCGGCAGGTTGGCGAGCTGCATGAGGCCGCTCTGGCGCTGCCCGACATCGTCGAGCGCAAGGCCGAATCCGGCGATGCGGAGCTTCGTGAGCATGCCGAGCGCATCGGCCGAAGTGTCGTAGACCGCATCTTCTAGCAGCTCGAACGTCACGTGTTGGGGCTCGAGGCCTGCATCCCGGGTGACGCGGGCGAAGTTGGTCACCGCGTCCTTCGCAAGCAGGGCCTCGATCGGCAGGTTGACGTTGACGGCACCGCCGGTGCCGGCATCGGCCCATGTCCTTGCTGCGGCCACCGCTTGGCGCAGGACGACATCGGTGAGGCGGACGAGCCCGTCCGGCAAACCCTGCGCCGCCCTGAGGATCGTCGGCGGCGGGGCGATGATGCCGCCGGGCAGCGTGCCGGCGAGGAGTGCCTCCGCCCCGGCGAAGCCGATGTCACGGACGCGCACCTTCGGCTGGAAGTGAACTGCAAGCGAACCTTCACGGAGCGCAAGGTCGAGCCGCTCCCGGACGTCGCTGGTGGCGCTCACCACGGCGTGCCGCGGCTGGCGCTTCCCCACTTCGAGGACCTCGAGCAGCCGGTCGGGATCGACCGGCTTGGTGAGGACGCCGAGAACGTGCAGGCCGGTCGCTTCCGCCGCACGCGCGGCGGCGCGGAGCACCCCCTCGCCGTGCCCGCTGATCAGCACGATGGCGGGGGCGGTCGTCAGTTTGGCGAGTCTCGTCAGCACGTCGACGCCGTCGACGTCCGGCATGGCGAGGTCGAGGATCAGGACCTCGGCATCAACGGCGTAGAGATCCTCCGGGCTCGGCAGCTCGGTGGCCGCATGGCCCGCCGCGTCGAGCATGTCGCAGAGCTCGCGGCGGAATACGCAGTCGTCGTCGAGCACCGCGATCCTGCGGCTCGCCGACTCGCGCATGGCTTCACCGCCCGTCGTCATCGGACGTCCGCCCGTTCGACGCGGTCGAGAAGCTCGTTCGACAGCGATTCGCCGTCGATCGGCTTGAAGAAAATCGCATCCGCGCCGATCTCGGCCGCCGACACGCCGTCGTCCAGATGCCCGGTCATGACGCTGATCACCGCCGGGCGGCGATCAAGCGGAAGGCTCCGCGCCAGCGCGACCAGCCGCGCACCGTCGTAGTCGAGGATACGGAGGTCGGTGAGCAGGCAGTGGGGGGCTGCGCCGCGCTGCAGCACGTCCTCGGCATCGTGACCGCTCGTCACGACACGAACCTGCCAGCCGACGCCCGACAGGTACTCGCTGAGCTCGTCGGCGAGTTCGACCTCGTCGTCGCAGATGAGGATCGAGCGCGGGGCCATTATGCGACCTCCTTCTCGGATGCGCCCTCGGCCGGGATCGGAAGGCGGATCGTGAAGCACGCGCCCTCGCCGACGTTGGCCGCCGAAATGCTGCCATCCATGTTGGTCACCACGGTCCTGGCGAGCGAGAGGCCGAGGCCGGTTCCCTTCTCGGCGGACTTCGTGGTCGTGAAGGCATCGAACAGGCGGTCGAGCACCTCGGGCGCGATCCCGCCGGCATTGTCGGCGACCTCGATCACGACGTGCTCCCCCTCGATCCGGCCGCAGATCATCACCCGGCGGGAACCGTCGGCAGAGCCGTGCTCCTCCAGCGCATCGCGGGCGTTGACGAGGAGGTTGACGATCGTCTGCTCGAACATTGTCTGCTCGCCGAGCACGGTGAGCTCGCCGGGGAAGTCGATCGACATCTCGAGGCGGATTCCGGCGGCGCGGTACTGCTCGGACACGAAGCCCGCGGCGAGCTCGACGGCGCTCCGGAGCGGGAACCGCGCGGCGATCGCCGAGGGAGCGCGAGCGTAGCGCCGCACCTGGTCGGTGATGCGCTTGGCACGGTCGATCTGGGACTCGATCCGCTGCACCTTGGCGACGATGGCATCGTGCGGGGCGCCGTTCTCGACGAGCCGGCGGACGTTGGTGCTCGCCATCTTGATCACCGACAGCGGCTGGTTGAGCTCATGGGCGATTGCCGACGCCATCTCGCCGAGCGTGGCGAGCTTGGCGGACTGCATGACCTGGAGCTCGGCGGCGCGGATCTGCGTGGTGTCGGCGAGCGCCACCAGCTCCTGTGGCTTTCCCTCCCAGATCACCGGGCGCCGCGCGCCGCGCAGGGACGTGATCCGGCCGTCCTCGCGGGGGAAACCGATGTTCAGCACGCCCGACGTTTGCGACGGCGTGTCGGTGAGGATCACCTGGGCCAGGCGCCGCCATTCCGGCGCGTCCCGTGCCGGGCTGATGACCTCCGCCGCGGCCACGTTGATGAAGTTCACCTCGTCGGTCTCGGGATCGATGATCGCGATCACCGCCGGGATGGCCTCGATCGCGGCGTGAAAGTCGTCGCGGATCGCCGCCTCGCGCGCCTTCGCCTGCGTCACCTGCTGGAGCCGGCCGCGATCCCGCGCGTTCTGGACGAGGAGGAGGCCGACGAGCGACGCACCCGACACGAACATCAGGATCAGCGGCAAGGTCGCGACACTTGCCGAAAGCTCCTGCTCGCGGCGATAGAGTTCCGCGTTATACGCGACCGATGTCTGGAGGATCTGCTGCAGCTTGGTTCCGAGCGGCTCGATCTCCTCGTGCCAGCCGCTGATGACCGCGGACGCCTCGGCCGTGCCCGGCTCGAGGATCGGGATGGTGGCGATGAAGCCGTCGATCTTGTCCTCGAAGATCCGCACCTCGTCCTGAAACGCGTCCATGCCGCTGAGCAGCTTGCCCTCCTCAGAGTCATAGAGAATGGGCATCCTGGACAGGAGTATCTCGAGGCGCAGCGAAAGCTCTTCGAGGTTGGCCTCGCTGGGATCGGCGATCGCGACTTGAATCGCCGCGTGCGACTTCACGTACTCGAGCTGCGCCTGATAGGCGACCCAGCCCGAGGTGCGCACCGAGACTGCGAGCAGTTCACGCTGCTGGCTCTGCGATACGTAGAGCATCCCGGTTGCGACGAACAATCCGAGAGTCGTCAGTACGAGTGCGGCAGGGATAAGCCTGCCGCAGCGCGAAGCGCAACTATTCAACCACGAATTCAATGCTCTTTACCTGCCAGACCATACGGGAGTGGTAGAGCTGGGTGTTGAGTACCCGCGGATCGCTATCGATCGGATACATTAGCCAGTAAGGACCCTTGTCGCGAATCTTCATCAATTCGCCGTCGGTGCGGACCGCGAGAGTGGCACCGTGCTCGACCCAGTCCTCCGCCGGCACCTCGGAAGTATAGTCGTTGAGAGCGATCACGTTGGCCGACACCGCGTTGCCGGGTCCGAGCTTGACGAGCTCGGCGAGCTCCGGACCGGTGAACTCGGTTACCTTGGTGGTCCAGGGCGTGTTCGTGGCGAACGACGTCTGCGGCAGCGCCTCGACCTCCTTCGTGGTCAGCGTCTTCTCGCTGAC
>JAEVZM010000425.1 GCA_023392225.1 Pseudomonadota bacterium | reverse complement strand
CTCGCGTCGGGCCCGCTCGACGACCTCCGGCTCGCATCGTCGATCTACGAAGAGCTCCACGAGAAGGAGCCGCAGGACCGCGACGCGTGGGAGCTGCTCCTCGACGTCTACCGCCGCCTGGACGACTTCTCGAAGCTCGTGGCGCTCGTCGCGCGGATCGTCGAGTTCATCGACGACATCGGTGAGCGCTCGAAGCTCCGCCTCGAGAGCGTCAAGGTCCAGATGCAGAAGCTGAAGCTCTCGGACGATGACGCCGCAGAGCAGCTCCGTGACATCGTCGACGAAGATCCGGCGCAGGTCGACGCTGCCCTCTTGCTCGTCAGCATCTACGAGCGCAATGGGCGCGAGGACGACCTCGCGGAGCTCCTCGCGCGCCAGCTCGACGGCGCGAAGGATCGTCAGGACGCCGACGCTGTCGGCTCGCTCTCGCGCCGCCTCGGGCAGCTCCTCGAGAAGCGCGATCGGACGCAGGCACGCGACGTCTACTACGCGGCGCTCGAGTGGGACCCGCGCGCGCGTGAGATCCTCCTCGCCCTCGAGCGGCTCCACGACGAGGACGCGGACATCGAAGCGCGCTCCGACGTGATGGAGCGCCGCCTCCAGATCGAACAAGGCGACGACGCCGAGGCGCTCGCGCTCTCGCTCCACGAAACCCGTCGCGCGCTCGAGGACCACGAGGGCGCGCTCCGAGTGCTGGAGATCGGCTATCGCGGCGCCCCGCGCAGCATGCAGCTCCGCGATCGCCTCGAGATCGTCTACCGCGACACGAACGAGTACGAGAAGCTCGCCGTGCTGTTCACGCTCGACGCGCGCGGACGCCAGGACGCGAAGGAGAAGAGCGGACGTCTCCGCGAGGCGGCGGCCATCTATCGCGACGAGCTCTCGAATCCGGTAGAGGCCTCGAAGGTCCTCCGCGAGGCACGCGCGGCCGATCCGAGCGATCCGCTGCTCCTCATCGAGCTGGTCGACACCCTGTCGGCCGCCGGCGAGCTCCGCGGCGCCGCCGACGAGCTCACCGCGGCGCTCGAGCCGCTCGATCCGAGCGACGCGCTCCGTCCCGATCTCGTCGGGCGTCGTGCGCTGCTACGGAGCCGGCTCGGCGAGATGGACGGCGCGCTCGAGGACTTCGAGGAGGCCATCGGCAAGGGCCAGCAGGACCTCCGCGCCTACTTCGCCGATCACCTCGGCAAGATGGCGCTCCAGGCGGCCGGCCGCGGCGACGCCGCCTCGTGGCGGACGCACCGCCTTCGCATCGCGGGGCTCCGGCTCGACGTCGGCGACATCGAGGAGGCGCGTAACGTCCTCACCGAGCTGCTCAAGACGGACAGCAAGGACAAGGCTACGCTCCGCGCGATCGCGCACGTCGACGAGCTGGAAGGCCGGTGGGACAGCGCGAGCGCGACGTACCGGCGCCTCGTCGGCCTCGAGGACGGCGAAGGGATCGTCACCGCGGCGATCAAGCTGCTCGAGACGTGCGAGAAGGCAGGCCGCCTCGCCGACGCGCGCGGTGGGCTCGAACGCGCACGCATGGCCGCGCCCGACGACGCCGCGCTCCGCGAGCGCCTCGCATGGCTCTACGAGCAGCTCGGCGCCCTCAAGGAGCTCGGGGAGCTCGTCCTCGAAGAGGCGCGCACCGCAGGCGAGGTCGCGCCTCGCTTCGAGGGGCTCGTTCGCGCCGGTCAGCTCTTCCTCGAAGCGGCCTCCGATCCGAACGCGACGCAGCAGCTCGACAACACCGCCGCGATCGCACCGCTCGAAGAAGCGCACGCGCTCCGGCCTTCGGACCTCGACTGCGCCGCGCTCCTCTCGGACGCCTACGTCGCCGGCGGCCGCATCGAAGAGTCGCAGGAGCTCCTCCTTCGCACGATCGGCACGTTCAAGGGTCGCCGCGCGCGCGAGCTCTCGGCGCTCTACCATCGCCTCGCGCGCATCGCGGAGGTCCTCGGCGACCGCGCCACCGAGCTCCAGCACCTCACGACCGCCCTCGACATGGACGCGCAGAACGGCGTCGTCGCCTCCGAGCTCGCCTACCTCGCGATGGAGCTCGGCAACCTCGACGTCGCCCAGCGCGCGCTCCGCCAGATCACGATGCTCAAGGTGGCGGCGCCCCTGCCGAGGGCCCTCGCCTACCAGCACCTCGGCGAGATCGCCCGCCAGCAGGGCGACCTCCGGCGCGCGATGATGCTCGTCAAGCGCGCGGTCGACGAGGATCCGTCCCTCGACAGCGCGCGACTCCTCCTCGATCAGCTCCAGTCCGAGAGCTGACGCCGGCTCGCCCCGCGAAGTCGTCGCGCGCCCGCACGACGACTCGCGGTCACGGATTGGGGCGCTTCGTCCCGAGAAAGAGCACGTGCTTCGCACGCGAGCCGATCCGCGCGGGCACGTGAAGGACCTCGACACCGAAGCCGAGGTGCTCGAGCCGTGGCGCGTACCTCGCGTGGGGGCCTGCCGACCAGACCCCGACGACTCCTCCCGGCCGGAGCGCCGCATGGCACGCACGCGCCCCCGCGTCGCTGTAGAGCCGCTGATTCGTCGTCTGCGCGAGCGCCACCGGACCGTTGTCGACGTCGAGGAGGATCACGTCGAACGCCCGTGGTGACCGCTTGATGACGTCGTACACGTCGCCGACGACGACGCGACACCGCGGGTCGTCGAGCGGATGGC
>JAEVZM010000487.1 GCA_023392225.1 Pseudomonadota bacterium | reverse complement strand
TTGAGAATCCCCCGACCGGTGGAGCCTTCGCTCCATCGGTCGGGTGGGACGCTATCTCAACCGGGATACGGTGCCTAGCTGTCACTTCTTTGAAGGGTTACTCATCCGGGAACAGCCGGAAGAGCCTCCTCGGGCCCCGGTGGTCAGACCTTGACCCAGGCCGCACCCTTCTTCGAGGACGCGATCGCCGCCTCGATGAACTGCATGCCGACGAGACCGTCCTCGACGGTCGGGAAGTAGACGTCGGGGTCGACCGGCTTGCCATCGCGCCGCGCCCGGAGTGCCCGTGCGATCTCAGTGTAGAGCGCCGCGAAACCGTCGAGATAGCCTTCCGGGTGGCCGGAGGGAACGCGGGTCACCCGCGCCGCGGCAGCGCCCGAGCCGTGCCCACCGCGGGTGATCAGCCGCGGCGGCTCGCCATAGGCGGAGTACCACAGATAGTTCGGGTCCTCCTGCTTCCACTCGAGCCCGCCCTTCGAGCCGTAGACGCGGAGCATCAGCCCGTTCTCCTTGCCGACCGCGATCTGGCTGGCCCAGAGCATCCCCTTGGCGCCGCCCTTCCAGCGGAGGAGGATGTTGTCGTTATCGTCGAGTTTACGGCCCTTGACGAAGGTGGTGAGGTCGGCGCAGAGCGAATCCAGCGTCAACCCGGTGACGAAGCAGGCGGCATTGTAGGCGTGAGTGCCGATGTCGCCGATCGATCCGCCGGCGCCCGACTTCTTCGGGTCGGTCCGCCACGAGGCCTGCTTCTGGCCTTCCTTCTCGATCGGGTTGGTCAGCCAGTCCTGCGCATACTCGGCCTGGACCTCGCGGATGTCGCCGATGACGCCCTGCTGCACCATCTCGCGCGCCTGCCGGAGCATCGGATAGGCGGTGTAGTTGTGCGTGACGGCGAAGAGGAGCCCGGTCTTCTTCGTCAGCGCGACCAGATCCTTCGCCTCCTTGACCGTGAGAGTCATCGGCTTGTCGCAGATGACGTTGATGCCGGCCTTGAGGAAGGCCTTCGCCACCGGGTAGTGCATGTGGTTGGGCGTCACGATCGACACCGCCTCGATGCCGTCCGGCCGCTTCGATTCCTTCTCGGCCATCTCCTCGTAGGAGCGATAGGAGCGCGCCGGGTCGAGGCCGAGCTCCTTGGCCGACTCCACCGCGCGCTTGGGGTTGGAGGACAGCGCCCCGGCGACCAGCTCGTACTGGTCGTCCATCCGCGCCGCCAGCCGATGCACGGCGCCGATGAAGGCCCCCTGCCCGCCACCGACCATGCCATACCGGATCCGGCCGCCCTCAGCCGCGTCACTCCGTCCCTGAACCATGTGCGTTGTCCTTCTCGAGCTGTGATGACTTCCCGGGCGCGGTTCCGTGGCGAGCCGGGAACCCCGCCGCGGGAGCTGCCGTTTGTCGCGCGCCCTCCCGCCCCGGGATCCCGAACCGTCGCCGCGCCATGTGGTGTCGCGAAACGTCCGGGACGACGGCGCGCGAGATCGCACGCCGCCGTCAAGTCTATCAGATTCCGAGCGCCTTCCGGTTGGCCTTCTGGTCGGTGCCGGCATCGGCGAAGTCGTCGAAGGCCCGCTCGGTGACGCGGATCATGTGCGCCTTGATGAACTCGGCACCCTCCGCCGCACCCTGCTCGGGATGCTTCAGCGCGCATTCCCACTCGAGCACCGCCCAGCCGTCATAGTCGTACTGGGCGAGCTTGGAGAACACCCCGCCGAAATCCACCTGCCCGTCGCCGAGCGAGCGGAAGCGGCCGGCGCGGTTCACCCACGACTGGTAGCCGGAATAGACGCCCTGGCGGCCGGTCGGGTTGAACTCGGCGTCCTTCACGTGGAAGGCCACGATGCGCTCGTGGTAGATGTCGATGAACTCGAGATAGTCGAGGCACTGCAGCACGAAGTGCGACGGGTCGTAATTGATGCCGCAGCGCGGGTGGTTGCCGACCCGCTCGAGCAGCATCTCGAAGGTCACGCCATCGAACAGGTCCTCGCCGGGATGCAGCTCGAAACCGACGTCGACCCCCTGCTCGTCGCAGGCGTCGAAGATCGGCTTCCAGCGCTTGGCGAGCTCGTCGAAACCGGTCTCGATCAGGCCGGCCGGGCGCTGCGGCCACGGATAGACGAACGGCCAGGCGAAGGCGCCGGAGAACGTCACCTGCGTGTCGAGGCCGAGGTTGCGGCAGGCCTTCGCCGCCATCTTCACCTGGTCGATCGCCCACTTGGTGCGCTTCTTCGGATCGCCCCGCACTTCCGGCGCGGCGAAGGCATCGAACTGGGTGTCGTAGATCGGGTTGACCGCGACCAGCTGGCCCTGGAGATGGGTCGAGAGCTCGGTGATCTCGATGCCATGAGCAGCGACGATGCCTTTCACCTCGTCGCAATAGGTCTTGCTGGCGGCGGCCTTCTTGAGGTCGAACAGGCGCCCGTCCCAGGTCGGGATCTGGATGCCCTTGTAGCCGAGCCCGGCCGCCCAGCCGGCCATGCCGTCGAGCGTATTGTATGGCGCGGAATCGCCCGCGAACTGGGCGAGGAAGATTGCCGGCCCCTTGATGTTCTTCATGGATTCCTCCCGATGCTTGTGAGGCCCCACCCCAGTGCAGGGGAAGGGCCCAGCCAACTCAGGGCAGCCCGCGACCCGCGCGCCGCCCGCCGCGCGCTCCTCAGAGGTAGTCGTTGAGGAGACGCTCGAGGTGCTCCTGCTTGCCGCTCTTCGGCTGCGGGTCGAGACCTTTCTTGAGGACGTAGTCGGAAAGGTCGTCGAGCGAGCGCTTACCGGCGAGGATCGCCTTGCCCTCCTTGCCGTCCCAGCCGGCGTAGCGGTCGGCGACGAAGCCGTCGAGCTTGCCGTCCGTGATGATCTTCTCGGCGATGAGGAGACCGCGGGCGCAGGCATCCATCGAGGCGACATGGGCCTCGAGCAGGTCGTCCGGATCGATCGACTGGCGCCGGATCTTGGCGTCGAAGTTGAAGCCGCCGGTGCCGAGATTGCCGCCGTCGCGGAAGATGTAGTAGCAGGCCAGCGCCATCTCGGGGATGTTCATGGCGAACTGGTCGGTGTCCCACCCGAGCAGGTAGTCCCCGCGGTTGATGTCGATCGAGCCGAGGATGCCGAGCGCGGTGGCGAGCGCCAGCTCGTGCTCGAAGGTGTGGCCGGCGAGCACCGCATGGTTCTGCTCGACGTTGAGCTTAACCTCCTTCTCGAGGTTGAACTGCTTGAGCATCCCAAAGATCGAGGCGACGTCGAAGTCGTACTGGTGCTTGGTCGGCTCCTTCGGCTTCGGCTCGATCAGGATCGTGCCCTTGAAACCGATCTTGTGCTTGTGCTCGACCACCATGGTCAGGAAGCGGCCGAGCTGGTTGAGCTCGCGCTTGATGTCGGTGTTGAGCAGCGTCTCGTAGCCCTCGCGGCCGCCCCACAGCACGTAGTTGGCGCCGCCGAGCTCATGGGTGAGATCGAGGACGTTCTTCACCTGCGCCGCAGCGTAGGCGAACAGCTCCGGATCCGGGTTGGTAGCGGCGCCGCCCATGTAGCGGCGGTGCGAGAAGAGGTTCGCGGTGCCCCACAGGAGCTTGACCTTCGAGGCCTCCATCTTCTCCGCGAAAATCTCGCCGATCGCCCGCACGTTCCGGTTCGACTCGGCGAGGCTCGCGCCCTCCGGCGCGATGTCGCGGTCGTGGAAGGTGAAGAACGGCACGTCGAGCAGGCGGAACTTCTCGAAGGCGACGTCGGCCTTCTGGCGCGCGCCCTCCATCTCGTCGGCGGCATGCATCCAGGGACGGTTGAAGGTCTCGCCGCCGAACGGGTCGCCACCCGGCCAGGTGAAGGAGTGCCAGTAGCAGACGGCGAAGCGGAACAGGTCCTCCATGCGCTGGCCAAGCACGACCTTATTGGGGTCGTACCAGCGATAGGAGAGGCCCTTGCCCTTGCGATACTTGATGGGGTCTTTCTGATTGAAGAACGACGCGGTCATGGGGACATTGCCTCCTTGAGGGCGGGATAGAGTTTCTTGTAGGCGGCGTGCGCCGCAGCGTAGGCATCGACGAGGCCGGGCACCGGCTCCACGACCTCGCGGATCGCCGGCGGGGTGCACACCGCGAAGGGATCGGCGGCCTCGGCCGCGCAAAGCCCGAGGCGGGCCGCGCCGAAGGCGCCGCCGAAGTCGCCGTCCTCCGGCACCGCGATCGGCAGGTTCAGGACCGTCGCGATGACGCGGAGCCAGTAGCGCGAGCGCGAGCCGCCGCCGACCGCGATCAGCCGCCGCGGCTCGGCGAGCGGCATGGTCAGGACGTCCATGCAGTCCTTGAAGGAGAAGGCGACGCCCTCGAGCACCGCCTGGGTCATGTCGGCGCGCCCGGTGCCGCTGTCGAGCCCGGCGAACGCCCCCCGGATCGCGACGTCGTTGTGCGGCGTCCGCTCGCCCGAGAGG
>JAEVZM010000481.1 GCA_023392225.1 Pseudomonadota bacterium | reverse complement strand
GCGGACGATCTTGTAGATCGGGATGATGATCGCGCCGGCCGGGAAGAACTGGGCGAGCACGACGAGGGCGAGGAACACCGAGAGCAGCCAGAACTGGAAGCGGGTCAGGCTGTAGGCGGCGAGCAGCGCCAGCGGAATGGTGATCAGCAGCGTTGCCGTCGACACGATCAGGCTGTTGAGGAAGTAGCGCTGGAACTCGGGCCGGAGCGCGAGGATGTAGTTGTCGAAGGTCGGCGCCTGCGGCCACAGCTCGGCCGGGATGGCAAAGGGCTCCGCCGCCGGCTTCAGCGAGACGCTGAACATCCAGAAGAACGGGATCAGCACCAGCGCCGCGACCGCGAGCTGCAGCGCGAAGAGGAGGATGCGTCCGAGCGGGGAGCGGGAACGTCGGGTCATCGGCGGATCTCCCCGCGGCCGAGCAGGCGGAACAGCATGAGGAAGGCGATGATGAGGATCAGCACGACCACCGACATGGTGCCGTAGGCCGCCGCCTCGCCGAAGCGGAACTGGCCGAAGCCGACCTCGTAGATGCGCGTCGGGAAGATCACGGTGGAATTGAGCGGCCCGCCGCGCGTCAGCACGTAGATGATGTCGAAATAGTTGAACGTGAGGATGGTGGTGAGGAGCACGTTCACCGCCGCCACCGGCAGGATGGCCGGGATCACCACGTCCCACAGCCGCCGGGCGCGACCGGCGCCGTCGACCTTGGCGGCGTCGAGCTGCTCCTCGTCGACGTTCTGGAGCGCGGCGAGGAAGATCACGGTGGAGAACGGGAAGCCCTTCCAGAAGGCGACGAAGATCACCGCCGCCATGGCGATCGAGGGATCGGCCAGCCAGGCGATCGGCTGGTCGGAGATGCCGAGGCGGAGGAGGAACGAATTGATCAGCCCGAGCTGGGGGTCGTACATGAAGCGCCACAGGATGGCAGCGACGACGCCCGGCAGCACCCAGGGCAGGAGGATCAGCGAGCGGAGGATTCCCTGCCCCGGCAGGTTCTGGTTGAGCAGCAGCGCCACGAAGAAGCCGACGACGTTCTGGAGCAGCACCACGCCGAGCGTCCAGATCACCGAGTTGCGGAGAATCTGCCAGAACAGCGGGTCGGCGAGGATCTTGCGGTAGGTCTCGAAGCCGACGAACGCGGGATTGGGGTTGATGAACGAGCTCGCGAACAGGCTTTCGCGGAACGTGTCCACCATCGGCCAGTACATGAGCAGGGCGACGAGGAGCGCCGCCGGCATCATGAAGCCGTAGGCGATCCACATTTCCCGCTGTCGGCGCCGATTGCGCATGGTCATCTGGTCTTCGAGGAGTCCGGTCGGGGCGGCACCGGTCGGCGCGGAACACTCGCGCAGACCGGCTCGCCTTGGGAGGACTGCCGGGACCAGAATGGCCCCGGCAGCAGGGGGAGGACGATCAGAGGCCGTCGATCGCGGCGCAGGCCTCGGCGGCGGCGTCAGCCACCGCGGTGCCGGTCAGGATCTTCTGGACCATATCCTGCTGGATCTCCGAGACGCGGAGATAGTTCGGCGACAGCGGCCGCGGCTTGGCATTGTTGAGGTGCTCGAGCACCACCTCGGGATTGCGCCGGCTCTCCTTGACGAACGCATCGGCCGCCTTGACGTTGGCGGGGATGAGGTCGACCACGGCGCCGTTCACGTCCTCGCGGGTCATGAACTCGATGAACTTCAGCGCCGCGTCCTTGTTCGGCGAGTTCTCGTAGACGACGAGGTTCCAGCCGCCGAACGTGCCGACCGCCTTCTTGCCCTCGGGCGCGAAGCCGGCGAGCAGATCCCAGTCGATCTTGGAAGCCTCGAGCGTCGGCTGCTCGAGCGCCGGCCACAGCTCGATGGCGAGCGTGCCGTTGAGGAACAGCTCGCGCATCTGCTCGTTGGCGGCGTTGAGGATGCCGGCCGGCGAGTACTGGGTCATCTCCTTGTAGAACTCGAGCGCCTCGACCGCCTCGGGGCTGGTCAGCGCGCACTTGCCGTCGGCGTCGAGCACGGCGCCGCCGTTCGAGTAGATGAACGAGTCGGTCATGACGACCGGGTACTCGCTCTTGTTGCCGGTGAGGCCGATCGCGTACTGGCCCTTGGAGGCGTCGGTCAGCTTCGGGGCGGCCGCCTTGAGGCCCTCCCAGGTCATGGCCGAGGCCGGGTCGATGCCGGCCGCGGCGAACAGCGCCTTGTTCGGGAAGGCGAAGAACCAGACGTCGACGTTGAACGGCACGCCCCAGACGTTGCCCTTGTAGTTCACCGATTCCCAGGCGCCGGGGAAGAACGACTCGCCCTTGAAGCCGGCATCGTCGAGCTTGGCGATGGCACCCGCCTCGGCGAAGGCCGCGTTCCAGATCTGGTCGACGGTCGACACGTCCGGCCCGTTGCCCGCCTGCACCGCGGTCAGGAGGCGCTGCTGGTACTCGGGATAGGGGATGGTGGTGACCTCGACCTTGATGTCGGGGTTCTCGGCCTCGAAGCGCTTCACGGCCTCCTGCTGGAACTGCGAGAGACCGGATTCGGTCTGCTGGTTGTCCCAGAACTTGAGAACGACGGGCTCGGCCGAAGCCGTACCGATGCCGGCAGCGAAGGCGGCCGAGACGAGCGCGGTGGTGAGAAGAAGTCTTGTAGACATTGTTCAGTTCCTCCCTGAGAGACAGTCAGTTCCGGTTGGCAGTGTGTTGCAGTCCCTGCAGCACGGCGGCGCGCGGTGCATCGTCGTCCTCGTCGACGACGACCACGCTCATTCCTGCCGTGGACAGCTCGAGCCGGTGCGAGGACAGCGTCCCCGCATCGGTGAAGACGGTGTGGGTGGCATTGGGCCGGAGCGCCTGGACGCTCGATTCCAGCCCGACGACGCCGTGGTCGGCGAGCACCACCACCTCGCGGGCGGCGGCGCAGAAGCGGCGGCAGACGAGCGCGGCGCGCTCGTCCTCGAACGAAAGGCCGAAAGTCGGCGCGATGCCGTCCGGCGAGACGATGGCGCGGTCGACGCGGATCGTCTCGAGCATGGTGCCGACGCTCGGCCCGACGAGCGTCCGGGTCGCCGGCTGGTACTCGCCGCCGGTGAGGAAGACGCGGATCGACGGCTCGCCGGCGAGGATGTTGAGCACGGTCAGCGAGTTCGTATAGACGCTGACCTTCACCCCGGCATGGCGGAGCGCCTCGGCGAAGTAGCGCGAGCACTCGCCGCCGTCGATCAGCAGCGTCTCGCCGTCGACGATCGTCGCCGCGACGGCGGTGCCGATGGTCCGCTTGATGATGCGGATCTCCTCGGCGACCTCGTTCTCGGCGTTGCGGCTGACCAGCGTCGCGCCGAGCTCGCCGGCGCGCTTGCGCATCGCCGCGGCGAGGCCGCGATACCACTCGTGCGAGGGGTAGTGGAGCATGAAGCCGATGGTGCGCCCGACGCCGCCGCGGCCGGCATAGGTGAAGGGCGCGCACATCTCCTCGAGGACGGCGGGGATGATCCGCCACTGGCCGTCCTCGCGGGCATAGAAGCGGGTGAGGTTCTCCGGGGTCAGCACCTCGGCCGGGGTGATGATCTCGGCGCCGATGTCGCCGCCCTCGAAGGACGAGCAGATCATGTCCACGGCGACCTGGCCGACCACCTCCGGAAAGAGCGCGAGCACGCCCTTCAGCGCCCGACCGGTCGCCAGCAGATCGAAGAGACTCGCCCCCTCGCCGCCGACGGAGTAGCCAGCAACGTCGGCACCGAAGCGCTCGG
>JAEVZM010000398.1 GCA_023392225.1 Pseudomonadota bacterium | reverse complement strand
ACGTCGACGAGGTGGTCGGCCAGCTGCTCGCCTCCGAGGGCTTCGCCGACGTCGAGGAGATCGCCTATATCGAGCTCGACGACCTCGCCTCGATCGAGGGCTTCGACGACGAGACCGCGACCGAGCTGCAGACCCGCGCCCGCGAGTATCTCGCCCGCATCGAGGGCGAGCAGGACGAGGAGCGGAAGGCCCTCGGCGTCGCCGACGAGCTGAAGGAGATTCCGGGCGTCACCACCGCGGCGCTGGTCGCCCTCGGCAAGGCCGACATCAAGACCGTCGAGGACTTCGCCGGCCTCGTGCCGGACGACCTCGTCGGCTATGTCGAGCGCAAGGACGGCGAGAGCAACCGCACCCCGGGCGCCCTCGACGGCTTCGACATCTCGCGCGCCGACGCCGAGGCGATGATCATGCAGGCCCGCCTCAAGGCCGGCTGGATCAGCCAGGAGGACCTCGACCAGGCCAATGCGGCCGAGGAAGAGGAAGAAGCCGCCGAAGACGGCGAGGCTATCGACGCCTCCCCGGCCGAGACGGCCTAGGGACATGCGCCCATGCCGCCCCGCAACGAGCCCGCGACGCGCACCTGCATCGTAACGCGCGAAGCGCTCCCCACGGAGCGGCTGATCCGATTCGTGGCGGCGCCGGACGGCGCCGTCGTACCCGACCTCCGCCACCGCCTTCCGGGCCGCGGCGTCTGGGTCACGGCCGATGCCGGGCATGTGGCGACCGCGGAGAAGCGGCGCCTGTTCGCCCGCGGCCTTCAGGCCGAGGTCCGGGTCGAGCCCGGCCTCGCCGACCGGGTCGCGCTGCTGCTGCGCGAGGCGGCCCTCTCGGCGCTGTCGATGGCCAGGAAGGCCGGCGCGCTGCTGACCGGATTCACCAAGGTCGATGGCGCGCTCCGCGACCAGCCCGTGGTGGCGCTCATCCACGCCCTGGACGCCGGCAACGATGGCGTGCAGAAGCTCGACGGGCTCGCCCGCCGCAGGACGGAATCGACCGGTGCTCCGCTTCCGGTCATAAGAATCTTCGAAAGCGGGGAATTGGATTTGGCATTGGGCCGGACAAATGTGATACATGCTGCTCTGCTCGCTGGGCCGGCGGGCAACAATGCGCTGAACCGCTTCAGGGCCCTCGCCGATTACCTCGGCGGGGATAAGAGTGCTGGTGATGCGCCCACGTCCGCGAGGACGGCAGGCGGCATGTCCGTTGGGATGCAAGGGAATTCATGACCGAGACCAGGAACACCGGCGACAAAACCATCCACGTCCCCCAGCAGCGCAAGACGCTGGGCCTGAAGCCACGTGGCGTGGAACGCGACACGGTGCGCCAGAGCTTCTCGCATGGCCGCACCAACACCGTGCAGGTCGAGCGCAAGAAGCGGCGCGTCGTCCTCCCTGGCGAGACCGTCAAGGCGGAGGCGCCGGCGCCAGCACCGGTCCGCCCGCCCGAGCCGGTGAAGATCACCACGCACGACACCGTGGCGCCCGCGCCGCCGAAGCCGACGCCCCGCGCCGGACTGGTGCTGCGCCAGCTCTCCGAGGACGAGATGGACGCCCGCGCCAGGGCACTGGCCGATGCGGGCGTCCACGAGGCCGAGGAGCGGCGCCTTGCCGAGGAGCAGGCGGCTCGTCGCAAGATCGAGGAAGAGCGCCTCGCCCGCGAGCGCGAGGAGGCCGAGCGTCGCCAGGCCGAGGAAGAGGCGCGCCGGAAGGTCGAGGAGACCGCCAAGGCGCGCGCCGAGGACACCGCGCGCCGCCGTCTCGGCGACGAGAAGAAGCCTGCCGAGATCGAGCCGGCGGCGCCGTCGCCGCGTGCCGCGGTCAAGCCGGCCAAGGGCGATGACGACGAGGATCGCAACGCCGCGGCGCTGCGCGGCCGGGTGAAGACCGCTCCGGCCCGCCCTGCCGACCCCAAGCCGGTGAAGCGCACCGAGGACCGTCGCCGGGGCAAGCTCACGCTGTCCACCGCGCTCGACGATTCCGAGCGGGCCCGTTCGCTCACCTCCATCCGCCGCCGTCGCGAGCGCGACCGTGCGAGGGCCCATGAGGGTCCGCGGGAGAAGATCATCCGCGAAGTCACCATTCCCGAGACGATCACCATCCAGGAGCTCGCCAACCGCATGGCGGAGCGGGCCGTGGACGTGATCAAGCTGATGATGAAGCAGGGCCAGATCCTGAAGGCGGCCGACGTGATCGACGCCGACATGGCCCAGCTCATCGCCGAGGACATGGGCCACACGGTCCGCCGTGTCGCCGAGTCGGACGTCGAGGAGGGGCTCTACGCGCCGACCGACGCCGCCGAGGACATGGAGCCGCGCGCTCCGGTGGTCACCATCATGGGCCACGTCGACCACGGCAAGACCTCGCTGCTCGACGCGATCCGCGAGGCCAACGTGGTCTCCGGCGAGGCCGGCGGCATTACCCAGCATATCGGCGCCTACCAGGTCGAGCAGAACGGCCACAAGGTGACGTTCATCGACACGCCCGGCCACGCCGCGTTCACCGCGATGCGTGCCCGTGGCGCGCGGGTGACCGACATCGTGGTCCTGGTCGTGGCGGCCGATGACGGCGTCATGCCGCAGACCATCGAGGCGATCAACCACGCCAAGGCGGCGCGGGTTCCGATCATCGTGGCGATCAACAAGATCGACAAGCCGGATGCCGACCCGCAGCGGGTGCGCACCGAGCTGCTGCAGCACGAGGTGTTCGTCGAATCGATGGGCGGCGACGTCCTCGACGTCGAGGTCTCGGCGCTGAAGCACACCAATCTCGACCGCCTGATCGAGACGATCCTCCTGCAGTCCGAGGTGCTCGAGCTGAAGGCCAACCCGAACCGGCCCGGCGAGGGCACGGTGGTCGAGGCCAAGCTCGACCGTGGCCGTGGCCCGGTGGCGACCGTACTGGTCCAGGGCGGCACGCTCCGCGTCGGCGACATCCTCGTCGCCGGCTCCGAGTGGGGCAAGGTCCGCGCGCTGATCGACGACCACGGCGAGACCGTCAAGGAAGCCGGCCCGTCGATGCCGGTCGAGGTGCTCGGCTTCCAGGGCGCGCCGGAGGCCGGCGACCGCTTCGCGGTGGTCGACACGGAAGCCCGTGCCCGCGAGATCACCGACTACCGCACCCGCCAGAAGCGCGAGAAGGCCCAGGCCAAGCTCACCGGCGCGCGCGGCTCGCTGTCGGAGATGATGAACCAGCTCCAGATCTCGGGTCAGAAGATCTTCCCGCTGGTGATCAAGGCCGACGTCCAGGGCTCGGTCGAGGCGATCACCCAGGCGCTGGCCGCGCTCGGCACCGACGAGGTCGCCGCCCGGGTCATCCACTCCGGCGTCGGCGGCATCACCGAGTCCGACGTGACGCTCGCCGCCACCTCGAACGCGGCGATCATCGGCTTCAACGTCCGCGCCAATGCCCAGGCGCGTGACCTCGCCGAGCAGGACGGCACCGAGATCCGCTACTACAACATCATCTACAACCTGGTGGATGACGTGAAGGCGGCGATGTCGGGCCTGCTCTCGCCAGAGCGGCGCGAGACCATGCTCGGCAATGCCGAGATCCTCGAGGTGTTCGACATCTCCAAGGTCGGCAAGGTCGCCGGCTGCCGGGTCACCGACGGCGTCGTCCAGCGCGGTGCCGAGGTCCGGCTCATCCGCGACAACGTGGTCATCCACGAGGGCAAGCTCTCGACCCTCAAGCGCTTCAAGGACGAAGTGCGCGAGGTGCCGGCCGGCCAGGAATGCGGCATGGCCTTCGAGAAGTACCAGGACATGCGCAAGGGCGACGTCATCGAGTGCTACCGCGTCGAGGAGATCGCGCGCTCGCTCTAGTTGGCCGCGCGCTACCCCCGGGGCCGGGCTGGCCGTTTCGCGGGGGGCAAAA
>JAEVZM010000317.1 GCA_023392225.1 Pseudomonadota bacterium | reverse complement strand
GTCCAGGCCTCGGCCGCCGCCGAGGCGGCGATGGCGGAGGCCGTGCTCGCCCATATCGGGGATGCCTCGCCGGTGCTCGACCTGTTCTCCGGCACCGGCACCTTCTCGCTCCGGCTGGCCCGCCGCGCGCCGGTGACCGCGGTCGAGGGGGAGCCGGGACTGCTCGCCGCACTCGGCGACTCGGTCCGCCGCTCGCCGGGGCTGAAGCCGGTGACCACCCGGCGGCGCGACCTGTTCCGCAACCCGGTGTCGGCGGTCGAGCTCGACGCCTTCGGCGCGGTGGTGTTCGACCCGCCGGCGGCCGGGGCGAAGGCCCAGGCCGAGGCGCTCGCCGCCTCGCGCGTCCGCAAAGTGGCCGCAGTCTCGTGCAACCCTGCGACGCTGGCACGGGACGCACGGATCCTCATCGACGGCGGCTATCGCCTCGAGCGGGTGCTGCCGGTCGATCAGTTCGTCTTCTCCGCCGAAATCGAGGTGGTCGCGACGTTTTCCCGCTAGCCGGCGAAGGATCGTCGCAGGCCGCCGAATTGATCGCGCCGGCCGCGTGGCCGTGCCAGAATGCCCGACGGGCGACGGCAGAGGGATTCTCGGACGGACGAATGGGAGTGCTGAGCGGGTTCTTGGAGCGTTTCGGACGGTACAAGCAGTACTTCTGGCCCACCGTCGGCGGGATCGCAGTGATCTTCTGCGGCTGGATGCTGTACCGCGAGCTGCGCGGGATGACCTGGGCAAGCCTGGTGGAAGGCTTCGCGGCGATCCCGGCATCCGGCTGGCTCTACGCCATCCTCGCGACGCTCCTCGCCTACCTCGCGCTCGCCGAATACGACCGCATCGCGCTCATCCATCTCCGGCGGAAGTTCAGCTGGTGGTTCGTCGCGGTCACCTCGTTCACCACCTATTCGCTCTCGCACAATATCGGCGCCTCGCTGGTCTCGGGCACCATCATCCGCTTCCGTGCCTACGGCTCGCGCGGCATGAGCCCCGGCGAGATCGGCGTCCTCGTCGGGATCACCACCTTCACCTTCCTGATCGGTGCGGCGCTGATCGGCGGCGTGGTGCTGATCCTCCGGCCCGAGGTGCTGCAGCGCTATTTCGACGTGCCCGACTGGACGGCGCTGGCGTTCGGCGCGCTGCTTCTGGCGATCATCGCGTTCTACCTGATCGGATCTCTGTTCCACTTCAAGCCGCTGGTGATCGGCCGCTTCCACCTCAACTACCCCAAGCCCGAGGTGGTCATCCGCCAGATGATCATCGGTCCGCTGGAGCTGATCTCGGCGGCGGCGATCATCTATTTCTGCCTGCCGGCCGAGGGGAATCCGGGCTTCCTGACGGTGCTCGGCATCTTCGTCGCCTCGTTCTCGCTGGCGATCGTCAGCCATGCGCCGGGCGGCATCGGGGTGCTCGAATACGTCTTCCTGACCGGCCTCGACGACATGGAGCCGGCCGGCGTGCTGGCGGCGCTGATCGTCTTCCGCGTGCTCTACCTGCTGCTGCCGTTCGCGGTGGCGCTGGTGGTGGTGCTGTTCTTCGAGCGCTCCGAGTTCCGGCGGAAAGCGCGGGAACAGGCCGATGGCGAAGCCTCCGGGACCGTGCCGCCGGCCTGAGCTCCTCCGGCCCCAAAGGGCAGGGCGTCAGGGATCGACGATGTCGGTCTGCTCGATGGCGATGCCGAACCCGTCCAGCCCGACATAGCGCCGCTCGCGGGAGGCGAGGAGGCGGATCGAGGTGACGCCGAGGTCGCGGAGGAGCTGCGCGCCGAGGCCGATCTCGCGCCATTCGCGCTCGCGGCTGCCGGCCGAGCCATGGGCCTCGCCGCCGATCGCGTCGCGCGGGCGGGTGGCGTCGTCGCTGACGACGCCCACCGAGCCTTCGCGGAGATAGACGATGACGCCGCGGCCGGCCTTGCCGAAGCGCTCGACGATGGTGTCGAGCCGGCTGCGGCCCGAAAAGACGTCCTCGATGATCGACTCGCGGTGGAGGCGGACCGGCACGTTCCGGCCGTCGCCGATGTCGCCGAACACCACGGCGAGGTGCTCGTTCGCATCCCACTGGGTGCGGTAGGCGATGGCATGGGCCGGCCCGGCGCAGGTCTCGATGCGGGATTCGGCGACCCGCTCGACCAGCTTCTCGGTGCGCTGGCGCGCGGCGATCAGCTCGGCGACGGAGACGACCTTGAGGTTGTGCTCGGCGGCGAAGGCGCGGACCTGGGGGCCGCGCATCACCGTGCCGTCGTCATTGACCAGTTCGGCGATGACCCCGATCGGCGGCAGCTCGGCCATCCGGCAGAGGTCGACCGCCGCCTCGGTATGGCCGGAGCGCATCAGCACGCCGCCCTCGCGGGCGATCAGCGGGAAGACGTGGCCGGGGCGGACGAAGTCGCCGGCGCCGGCATTGGGATTGGCCAGAGCCCGCACGGTGGTGGCGCGCTCCTCGGCCGAGATGCCGGTGGTGGTGCCGTGGCGGAAGTCGACCGAGACGGTGAACGCGGTGGTGTGCGGCGAGTCGTTGTCGGCGACCATCGGGTCGAGCCGCAGCCGCCGGGCCTCCTCGCGGGGGAGGGGGGCGCAGACGATGCCGCTGGTGTGGCGGATGAAGAAGCCGAGCTTCTCGCCCGTGGCGTGGACCGCCGCGACGATGAGATCGGCCTCGTTCTCGCGGTCGTCGTCGTCGGAGACGATGACGATCTCCCCCTCTCCGAAGGCCTTGACCGCGTCGGCGACCCGGTTGGTGTCCTTGCTCATCTGCTTGTCGTCCCGGTTCAGCCGATCTGGCCGCGATGCCTGAGATAGTGATCGGCGAGCACGATGGCGAGCATCGCCTCGCCCACCGGCACGGCACGGATGCCGACGCACGGATCGTGGCGGCCCTTGGTGGAGACGTCGATCTCCTCGCCATTGCGATTGATGCTCTGGCGCGGATTGTGGATCGACGAGGTCGGCTTGACCGCGAAGCGCGCGACGACCGACTGGCCGGTCGAGATGCCACCGAGGATGTCGCCGGCCTTGTTGGAGAGGAACCGCGGCTGGTCCTCGTTGCCGCGGCGCATCTCGTCGGCGTTCTCCTCGCCGGTGAGGGCGGCGGCGCCGAAGCCGGCACCGATCTCGACGCCCTTGACGGCGTTGATCGACATC
>JAEVZM010000207.1 GCA_023392225.1 Pseudomonadota bacterium | reverse complement strand
ACCGGCAAGACGCATCTGGCGATCGAGCGCATGGTGGCGCATGAGAGCGGCCTCATCGGCCTGCCGCTGCGGCTTTTGGCGCGCGAGGTCTATCAACGTGTGGTCGAGAAGGTCGGCGCCTCGAAGGTCGCGCTGATCACGGGCGAGGAGAAGATCGTGCCGCCCGGCGCGCGGTTCTCGGTGTGCACGGTCGAGGCGATGCCGCGCCAGACCGATGCGTCGTTCGTGGCGATCGACGAGGTTCAGCTGGCCGCCGATTTCGAGCGCGGCCACATCTTCACCGACCGCATCCTGCATCTGCGCGGCCGGTACGAGACGCTGCTGCTCGGCGCGCACACAATGCGCGGCATCCTGGAAAAGCTGCTTCGGGGTGTGTCGGTGGTGACGCGGCCGCGCATGTCGCAGCTGTTCTGTGCCGGGTCGAAGAAGATCACCCGGCTGCCGCGGCGATCGGCGATCGTGGCGTTTTCGGCCGACGAGGTCTACGCCATCGCCGAGCTGATCCGGCGCCAGCGCGGCGGCGCGGCGGTGGTGCTCGGCTCGCTCAGCCCGCGCGCCCGCAACGCCCAGGTCGAGCTGTTCCAGTCCGGCGACGTCGATTTCCTGGTCGCCACCGATGCCATCGGCATGGGGCTCAACCTCGACCTCGACCATGTCGCCTTCGCTGCCGACCGCAAGTTCGACGGCTTCCAGTTCCGAAAGCTCACCGCCGCCGAGCTCGGCCAGATCGCGGGCCGGGCCGGACGCCACATGCGCGACGGCACGTTCGGCGTGACCAGCCGCGTCGAGCCTTTCGACGACGAGCTGATCCGGGCGCTCGAGTCGCACCAGTTCCAGCCGGTCAAGACCGTGCAATGGCGCAATCGCGACCTCGACTTCTCCAGCGTCGAGCGGCTCAAGGAGAGTCTCGACCTGCCGCCGCCGCTCGAGGGGCTGACCAAGGCGCCCCCGGCCGTCGACGTCGAGGTGCTCACGGCGCTGTCGCGCGATGCCGAGATGACGCGAATGGCGTCCTCGCGGGACCTGGTGATGCGGCTCTGGGAAGCCTGCCAGGTGCCGGATTATCGCAAGATCGCGCCGGCCAACCACGCCGAGCTGGTGCAGACCCTGTTCGGCTTCCTCGCCCGCGACGGGCACATTTCCGACGACTGGCTCGACCGGCAGGTCACCTATGCCGATCGCAGCGACGGCGACATCGACACGCTCTCCAACCGCATCGCCCATATCCGCACCTGGACCTTCGTCGCCAATCGTCCGAACTGGCTCGGTGATCCGGTCCATTGGCAGGAGCGCACGCGCGCGGTAGAGGATCGTCTTTCCGATGCGCTGCACGAGCGGCTGACGGCACGGTTCGTCGATCGTCGCACCAGCGTCCTGATGCGGCGACTGAAAGAGAAGGCAATGCTCGAAGCGGAGATAACCTCGTCTGGCGACGTCCTGGTCGAAGGGCAGCATGTCGGGCGCCTCGCGGGCTTCCGCTTCGAGGCGGATGCGACGGCCGACGGCACCGACGTCAAGGCGCTGCGTGCGGCGGCCGCCAAGGCGCTCGCCGGCGAGATCGTCGAGCGGGCGGAGAAGGTCGCGACCTCGCCCAACACGGACTTCGTCCTCGCCTCCGACGGCACGCTGCGCTGGCGCGGCGCCGTCATCGCCCGGGTGACCGATGGCGACGACGTGCTGAAGCCGCGGCTGATCCTGCTCGCCGACGACGCGCTCGCCACCGGCCCGCGCGAGCGGGTCCAGGCCCGCATCGACCTGTGGCTCGCCAACCGGGTCGAGACGCTGCTCAAGCCGCTCGTCGACCTCGGCGCGGCGGAGCAGCTGTCGCCGCAGGCGCGGGGCATCGCCTTCCGCCTCGTCGAAAATCTCGGCGTCATCGACCGCGGCGAGATCGCCGAGGAGGTGAAGGCCCTCGACCAGGAATCACGGGCCGGGATGCGGGCGCTCGGCGTTCGCTTCGGCGCGCACCACATTTACGTTCCGGCGCTGCTCAAGCCCGGCCCGGCGTCGCTCCTGGCGGTGCTGTGGTCGGTCAAGCATGGCGGCCTCGACAAGGCCGGGGACCTCGTCCAGCTGGCGTCCTCCGGGCGTACCAGCTTCAAGGTCGATCCGTCCTTCCCGCAGCCCCTCTACCGGGTGCTCGGCTATCGCGTCGCCGGCACCATGGCGGTGCGGGTCGACATCATCGAGCGGCTCGCCGACATCATCCGGCCGCTGCTCGCCTGGCGGGCGACGCCCGAGGCCTCGACGCCGCCGGAGGGCGCGATCGACGGCCACGGCTTCACCGTCACCGTCGCCATGACGTCGCTGCTCGGCTGCTCGGGCGAGGACTTCGCCTCGGTGCTGCGGGCGATCGGCTACCGCAGCGAGCGCCGTCCGGCGCCGCCCCCGGCTCCGCCTGAAGCGTCGCTGGCCGGCGAGACGGTGGCGGCGGCGGAGCCGGCCTCTCCCGAGGTCGCGGTTTCGGAAGGGGCTTCGGACGAGCCCATGGCGGAGACGCCGGCCGAGGCGATTGCAGACGACATGGAGGATGCGCCGGACGCCGGCGATGCCGCGGATGGCGCGGTCGAGGCCGCCGAGGACGCACCGGAGGAGGCTGCGCCGACGCCTGATGCGGTCGTCGCCGACGATGCACTGTCGCCCGAGCCCGAGCCGGAAACGGTGGAGACGGCGGAGGCCGTCGCCGTCGAGGCCCAGTCCCAGCCCGATTCCAGCGAGGCTGGGGTCGAGGCGGTCGCCGTCCTGGACGGGGAAGCAGCAGCTCAGGCGGAAGCGGCGGAGCCTGAAGCTCCGGCCGAGCCGGCCTTCATCGAGGTTTGGCGGCCGCAGCGCCAGGGGCGTCGGCCGGACCAGCGCCGGGGCGGGCGGCCCAACC
>JAEVZM010000171.1 GCA_023392225.1 Pseudomonadota bacterium | reverse complement strand
CCGCCTTGCCGCCGCGGAGGTGCACCGCGACCGCGGCCCCGGCCTCGCCGAGGCGCCGGGCGATGCCGGCACCGATGCCGGCGGCGGCGCCGGTCACCATGGCGACCTTGCCGGAAAGGTCGAGCAGGTCGGCAATGCTCATGTCGGTCGGTGCTCCCCGTGGCCGCGATGCGGCGCGACAAATGACGATGGGCCGCCCGCCATCCGGCGCGACAGGCAGCCTGGTGCGGATCGCGCCTACTGGAAGGCGGGGATCACCTCGCGCCCGTAGAGCGCGATGATCTCCTCCTCGTCGCCGCTGTCGAGATAGATGTTGAACTGGGTGATGCCGGCCGCTTCCAGCTCGCGGAGCTTGGCAATGTGGTCCGACGGGTCGCCCAGCACGCAGAAGCTCTCGACCACGTCCTCGGTGATGAAGTCGAGGAACGAATTGTCCGACTGGCCGTGCTTCTTGTAGTCGTAGCCGCGCCGCTTCTCGATGTAGCTGGTCAGGCTCTGCGGCACGTGCTGGCCTTCCTTGCCGTACTTCTCGACAATGTCGGCGACGTGGTTGCCGACCATGGCCGGGAACCAGCGGGTCGCCTCGATCGCCCGCTCGCGGCTGCCGAAATGGGCCGGCGCCGCCGCCATCGAGCGGAACTTGGACATGTCGCGCCCGGCCTTGGTGCCGGCCTCGATGCACTGGTCGGTGAACCACTTGCACAGCGACGGCTCGGCGATCTGCAGCACCACGCCGTCGGCATGCTCGCCGGCGGTCTTCAGCGCCATCGGCCCATAGGCGGCGATCCAGGCCGGCATCTCGTAGCCCACCGCCCAGGGAAACTGCACCGGCTCGACCGCGCCGGGATAGGACACCGCGTCGCCGCGCACCATGCCCCGCATCGCCTCCACGAACTCGGCAACGCGGGCCAGCGTCGCCGGCTTCTTGCCCATCACCCGGAGCGAGGAGTCGCCGCGCCCGACGCCGAGCTCGAACCGGCCGCCGCTCTGCTTGGCGAGCGAGCCGAAGATCGAGGCCGCCACCGACCAGTCGCGCACATCCGGATTGGTGACCAGTGGGCCGAAGCGCATGTGGCGGGTGTGCTCCATGCACATCGCGATCGCCGAATAGCAGTCGCGCCACAGGATGTGCGAATCGTAGAACCAGCAGTAGGTGAACCCGGCGTGCTCCGCCGCCCGTACCAGATAGCGGGCGCGCGCCGCGTCGACGAAGCCCTTGAAGGTGATCCCGAACTCCATGGCAGCCAGTCCCCGTCTTTGCCGCGTTGCAACAACCGCCCTTGACGAGCGGGTTTTGACCGTGTGATCAATTTTTCTGCGGACCCGCCGCACTGTCAATCGGCTTTCACCGCTTTCGGCACCGCACGTCGGACATCAGGGGGACTCGCATGCGCCTGGGCTACAAGGCATCGGCCGAACAGTTCGCGCCCTCGCAGCTGCTGCGCTTCGCGATCGAGGCCGAGGGCGCCGGCTTCGACTCGGTTTTCGTCAGCGATCACTTCCAGCCCTGGAAGCACACCGACGGCCATGCGCCCTTCGCCCCTGCCTGGCTCGGCGCGGTCGGCGCCAGCACCAGCCGCATCATCATGGGCACCAGCGTGCTCACCCCGACCTTCCGGCTCCACCCCTCGGTCGTCGCCCAGGCCTTCGGCACCCTCGGCGAGATGTTCCCCGGCCGGGTGATCCTCGGCATCGGCACTGGCGAATCCCTCAACGAGGTGCCGGCCACCGGCATGGCCTGGCCCGAGATGAAGGAGCGCTCGGCGCGGCTCCGCGAGGCGGTGACCCTCATCCGGCGGCTCTGGAGCGAGGAGCGGGTCAGCTTCGAGGGCGAGTATTACAAGACCGAGAGCGCCACCATCTACGACCGCCCGGACGAGATGGTGCCGATCTACGTCGCCGGTGCCGGGCCGATGATCGCCAAATATGCCGGGCGGATGGGAGACGGTTTCATCTGCACCTCCGGCAAGGCCGAGACGCTCTACACCGAGACGCTCCTCCCCAACGTCGCCGCCGGCCGCGCCGAGTCGAAGCGCCCCGGCTTCGAGAGGATGATCGAGGTCAAGGTCTCCTTCGACCCCGACCCCGAGCGTGCGCTCAACGATACCCGCGGATGGGCCGCGCTGTCGCTGTCGCCCGAGGAGAAGATGTCGGTCGAGGACCCGCGCGAGATGGAGCGCCTCGCCGCCGCCCTGCCGATCGAGCGGATCGCCGCGCGCTGGATCGTCTCGAGCGACCCCGAGGAGCATGTCGAGCGGATCCGGCACTACATCGACCTCGGCTTCGACCATCTCGTCTTCCACGCGCCCGGCGACGACCAGAGCCGCTTCATCGACCTCTATGCGCGCGAGATCCTGCCGCGCCTCCGGGCCCTCGCGTGACCATTCCCCGGCTCGCCATCTGGGGGCTGCCGGGCATCCCGGAGATCGCGGCCGGCGACGACCTCGCCGCCTTCCTCGGTGATGCGATGCTCGCCGCCGGCGCCGCCGATCCCGAGCTCGCCCCGCGCGACGGCGACATCCTCGTCGTCACCTCCAAGGTCGTCTCGAAGGCCGAAGGGCGCCAGCTCCCGGTGGTCGAGCGCCAGCGCGCCATCGACGAGGACACGGTGCGCGTCGTCGCCGAGCGGGCGACCCCGAGCGGCGGCGTCACCCGCATCGTCGAGAACCGCCAGGGCCTGGTGCTGGCGGCGGCCGGCGTCGACACCTCGAACGTCCCCGAGGGCACCGCGCTCCGCCTGCCGGAGGATCCCGATGCCTCGGCCCGCGCGCTCTGCGCCGCGCTTCGCCAGCGCCTCGGCGTCACCCTCGGCCTCGTCATCACCGATACCCTCGGCCGGCCATGGCGGATCGGCCAGACCGACATCGCCATCGGCGCCGCCGGCGTCATGGTGGTCGACGACTTCCGCGGCAAGGTCGACGGCAACGGCCACGCGCTTGCCGTCACCATCACGGTCCTCGCCGACGAGATCGCCGCCGCGGCCGAGCTGATCAAGGGCAAGACCCGCCACATCCCGGCGGCGATGGTCCGCGGCCTCGCCCACGTCGTCGCCGGGCTGGACGCGCCCGGCGCGCGGAGCCTCGTGCGGCGGAGCGAGGAAGACATGTTCCGCCTTGGCTCGGACGAGGCGTACCGCCTCGGCTACGAGGCGGCGATGAACGAGC
>JAEVZM010000067.1 GCA_023392225.1 Pseudomonadota bacterium | reverse complement strand
CGCCGCCCGGCACGAGCGCGTGCCGGTGATCGTCGACGGCTATGTCGCCACGTCGGCGGCCGCGGTGCTGTTCGCGATGGAGCCCGGCGCGGTCGACCATTGCCTCTTCGGCCACGTCTCGGCCGAGCCCGCCCACGCCCGGGCCCTGGCGCGGATGGAGAAGGTGCCGCTGCTCGATCTGGGCATGCGGCTCGGCGAAGGGACCGGCGCGGCGCTCGCCGCCGGCATCGTCCGGGCGGCCGCGCGCACCCATGCCGGGATGGCGACCTTCGCCGAGGCCGGCGTGTCGGACAAATCCGGACCCTAGGGCGATGTAATCCCGCCCGGCGTCGCTATCTTTGGCCGATGCCGAAACGCCAGCCTTCGCCGCCGACCCGGTCGGACGCACCTGACCTCGACGCGCTCGCCGCCCGGATTCGCGCCTGCCGCATCTGTCGCGACACGCCCGCAGGCCCGCCGCTCCCGCACGAGCCGCGGCCGGTGATCCACGTCTCGCATACCGCGACCATCGGCATCGCCAGCCAGGCGCCGGGCACGCGGGTCCATGCGTCCGGCAAGTCGTTCACCGACGCCTCGGGCGACCGGCTCCGCGCCTGGATGGGCGTCGACGACGCCACCTTCTACGACACCAGCCGCATCATCATCGCGCCGATGGGCTTCTGCTTTCCGGGGCACGACCGGCACGGCGGCGACCTGCCGCCGCGGCGCGAATGCGCACCGGCCTGGCGGGCGCCGCTCTTTGCCGCGCTGCCGCAGCTCCGGCTGCTCCTCGTGGTCGGCTCCTACGCCCATGCCTGGCACCTCGGTCCGCTCGCCCGGCGCACGCTCACCGAGACGGTCGCGGCGTGGCGCGAGATTGCCGAGAAGACGCGGGACCCTTTGGTGATCCCGTTCCCGCATCCCTCCTGGCGCAACAACGGCTGGATCCGGAAGAACCCGTGGTTCGAGGCGGAGCTCCTGCCGTTCGCCCGCGAGCGGATCGCGATGGAGCTCGCGTCGAAGAACAAAATTCCTGTCGAAAGCGGGACGTGATATCAGATTTCAGATCGTCCCCATGTCGGGAATGAGGTTGTCGGAGCAGCGGTAATGATCGATCGGCTCGATCGCAAGATTCTGCAGATTCTTCAGGAGGACGCGACCGTTCCGGTGGCGGAGATCGGCCGTCGGGTCGGCCTGTCGACCACGCCCTGCTGGCGCCGAATCCAGAAGCTCGAGGAGGACGGCGTCATCACCGGTCGGGTGGCGTTGCTCAACCCCAAGAAGGTCAACACGCGGGTGACGGCGTTTGTCGCGATCACCACCAGCCAGCACAATGACGAGTGGCTGAAGCGCTTCGCCGAGGTGATCCGCGACTTCCCCGAGGTGGTCGAGTTCTACCGGATGGCCGGCCAGGTCGATTACCTGCTTCGCGTCGTCGTCCCCGACATCGAGGCCTATGACGCCTTCTACAAGCGGCTGATCGCCAAGATCGACATCTCCGACGTCTCGACGACCTTCGCCATGGAGCAGATCAAGTACACCACGGCGCTGCCGCTCACCTACGTGGTGCTCGACAAGGAGAAGGGCGCCTCGTCTTCCTCGTGACGCCGTCTCGAGCCTCGCGGCCCGGTCACAGCGAGCCGAGAAAGGCGACGAGCGCATCGCGCTCCGCCTCGGGCGCGGTGCGAAAGGCTTCCCGTGCCGCCTCGGCCTCGCCGCCATGCCACAGGATCGCCTCGGCGAAGCCCCGCGCCCGCCCGTCATGGAGCAGCCGGTCGTGGCCGTTGACCACCGGCACCAGCCCCAGCCCCCAGAGCGGCGGCGTCCGCCACTCGGTGCCGCTCGCGCCATGGTCGGGACGGTGGTCGGCGAGCCCGTCGCCCATGTCGTGGAGGAGGAGGTCGGTATAGGCGTGGAACAGCTGGTCCCGCAGCTCGGGTAGCGGGGCACTCCCGTCGGTGGCGAGCGTCCGGACATGGCAGGCGGCGCATCCCATCCGCTCGAAAGCGGCAAGGCCCGCGACCACCGCCGGATCGTCGGGATTGCGCTGCGCCGGCACCGCGGTCACCCGCATCGTGGTGACGAGGCGGTCGAGAAAGGCATCGCTGATCTCCGGCCCCGGCTCGCCGGGCGTCGCGATGCAGTCCGTCTGCGCGGCCGGGCAGTTCTGGCCCGGGAACAGCGACGTCGTCAGGCCCATGTCGGCGATCGCCGCCATTGCGGTCTGGTGCCGGAGGTCGGCGACATTGGCCTTCCAGCCGAACCGCCCCACCGTGCCAGCGTCAACGAGCCGGTTGATCCGCCCCGAGATGCCGTCGCCGTCGGCATCGTCCGGGTCGGCGAGCGCGGCGAGCGTCGCTTCCGGCACCGCCTCGAGGAGGCCGAGGCCGATCACCGCCGGCGCGACGCGGAGGCTGGTCATGGCGTCGTCGAGCGGCCCGAAGGCGAGGTCGGCGAGGGTCACGCGGGGCGCCTGCAGCGTATAGGGCGTGCCGTCGCCATAGGCGCCGCGGATCTCCTCGTAGGTCACCACCATGCGGCCTTCCGCCGTCACGCCGTCGATGGCGCGGTCGTTGAGCTGGTCGCCATAGGCCGGATGGTGCAGGGGGACGCCGTCCGGTGCGACGGAGAGGCGCAGCAGCGCGCCGTCGCTGCCGCGGCCATGGGCGGGATGGCATCCCGCGCAGCTCTCCCGGTTGAAGGTCGGCCCGAGCCCGTCGAAGATCCGCACCGCGTTCGGAAACGGCGCCCATTCGATCGCGAAGAGGCGACTGCCGAGGGCGAAGTCGCGGCGGTGGGCATCACTCGCATTGGCGGCAAGGTGCTGGAACGCCTCCGCGTCGGAGGACGCGACGGTGGTGTCGCCGCCGAGCGCCGGACCCGGCGCGCGGTCCTCGGCCGTGGCGCCGCCGGCAGCGGCGAGCGCCAGCGCGAGAGGCACGATCGGGCCGCGGCGACGGGGCATGGCGCGGAGATCATAGGCGGTTCGGAGCGCGTCGAGAACGCTGCCCTCCGGAGCGCGGCGGACACGCTGCTTGAAATAGTTCCAGAATACTGTGCTTGACGTCTGCGGTAACGGATAATATCGACGGCTCGGAATTGAGCCGCTTCGCCGAGCTATTCTTGCAGATCTAAGTAAGAATAGTTCCAAACTGAACACGCTCCAGGTTCACGGGCAGTCGTTTCAGTGAAATTCGAGACAAGATCGGGAGATATCAACATGCGGGACATCGGCATTGCGCGAGTCCGTGGCTTCGCGCTGGCCTCGGCGGCGATGATCGCCCTCGGCGGGGGAAGTGCGCTCGCCGCCGACCCGGCGGGCGTGGTCGCCACCTACGCCGACATTGCGCTGGCGGGCTACGAGGACTCGCTGATCACGGCGCGCGGCCTCGATGCCGCGGTCGACGCGCTGATCGCCAATCCGAGCGAGGGGACGCTGGCTGCCGCGCGTGCCGCCTGGGTCGCGGCGCGGGCGCCCTACCAGCAGACGGAAGTGTTTCGCTTCGGCAACCCGATCGGCGACGACTGGGAGGGCCGGGGGAACGCCTGGCCGCTGGACGAGGGCCTGATCGACTATGTCGACGCCTCCTACGGCACCGAGTCCGACACCAATGACCTCTACGTCGTCAACGTCATCGCCAACCCGAAGCTGACCATCGGCGGCCAGGACGTCGATGCCACCGAGATCACGCCGGCGCTGCTCCAGGATTCGCTCCAGGAAGCCGAGGACAACGAAGCCAACGTCGCCACCGGCTACCATGCCATCGAGTTCCTGCTCTGGGGGCAGGACCTCAACGGCACCGGTCCCGGTGCCGGCAAGCGCCCGGCGACCGACTACGACACCGCCAACTGCACCGGCGGCAACTGCGATCGCCGCGCGGCGTATCTGAAGGCGGCCTCGACGCTGCTCGTCTCCGATCTCGAGGAGATGGTCGGCAACTGGGCGGCCGAGGGCGAGGCGCGGAAGGCGGTGACGACGGACCCCAATGCGGGCCTGGTGGCGCTGCTCACCGGCATGGGCTCGCTGTCCTATGGCGAGCTCGCCGGCGAGCGCATGAAGCTCGGCCTCCTCCACCACGATCCGGAGGAGGAGCACGACTGCTTCTCCGACATGACGCAGAACTCGCACTACTTCGACCAGCTCGGCATCCGCAACGTCTATACCGGCCACTACCGGCGGATCGACGGCTCGGTGGTCGACGGCCCGTCGATGTCGGACCTCGTGGCCGAGAAGGACGCGGCGCTCAACACCGAGATCGTCGACAAGCTCGACGCCACCGTCGCGGCGATGGCCGCGCTGCGGGTGCGGGCCGAGACGGTCGAGGCCTACGACCAGATGATCGGCGAGGGCAACGAGGCCGGCAACGCGGTCGTCCAGGCGGCCATCGACGGCCTCATCGACCAGACCCGCTCGATCGAGCGGGCGGTTGCGGCACTTGGTCTCGGCGCCATCGAGGTCGAAGGCTCCGACAGCCTCGACAATCCCGACGCCGTGTTCCAATAGGGGTGACAGGAACGGGAGGGCAGGGGCGGCCCTCCCGCATTCTCCAGCTGCTGGAAATGCATGCGTAACGATCTCCCCACTTGCTCGCCCATGCGCCGGCGCGACGCGGGCCGCCCGAAGCCCGGTGTCGGTGCCGAAAGAATGCGGATGTCTCTCCGCCTCGGAATGAGCGGCAAGGGACGCCGCGAGCTTGCTGCCGCGACGCTCATCCTCTTCGCGGTCGTGGGTACCGCCACGGCCGGCGCGGCGCTGTCCTGGCGCGACGATCTCAGCCCCAAGGACAAGGCCCGAGTGCAGTCGGTGACGGCGCCGACCGCCGACTTCTCCAAGCCCGAGCGCTTCGAGCGCATGTCGGCCGGCGCCACCTCCACCGATGCCTCGGTGACCCGCGACGTGTTCTCCCAGTCGCTCGGCAATCTCACCTTCGAGGGCGAGCAGGAGTTCAAGGTCGGCAACGGCCTGTTCCGCAAGACCTGGGTGTCGTCGCCGTCCTCGACCCAGGCCTCCGACGGCCTCGGCCCGCTGTTCAACGCCCGCGCCTGCCAGGAGTGCCACCTGAAAGATGGCCGCGGCAATCCGCCGGTCGGCGACGCCCGTCCCGTGTCGATGTTCCTCCGCCTGTCGGTGCCGCCGAAGACCGAGGCCGAGCATGCCGCGCTCGCCAGCAAGGAGCTGCTCCGCATTCCCGAGCCGGTCTATGGCGGGCAGCTCCAGAACTTCGCCGTCGCCGGCGTTCCGGCCGAGGGCGAGATGAAGATCACCTACGAGGACGTGCCGGTCGCCCTCAATGGCGGCGAGACGGTGACGCTCCGCAAGCCCAGCTACACGGTCGCCGACCTCGGCTACGGGCCGATGGCCGAGGACGTCATGATCTCGCCGCGGGTCGCGCCGCCGATGATCGGGGTCGGGCTGCTCGAGGCGATCCACCCCGGCGACATCCTCGCCCATGCCGATCCCGACGATGCGAACGGCGACGGCATCTCCGGCCGGCCCAGCATGGTGCGCGATCCCGAGACCGGCGAGCTCGTCCTCGGCCGCTTCGGCTGGAAGGCCTCGACGCCGACCGTGAAGGCCCAGTCGGCCGATGCCTTCGCCGGCGACATGGGCCTGTCGACGCCGCCCACCCCGGCCGTCTGGGGCGATTGCACCGAAGCGCAGGTCGCCTGCCGCGAGGCGCCCGACGGGGTGCAGCCGCGGCTCGGACCCGAGGAGGCGCCGGCCGAGGTGCTCGACCTCATCGCCTTCTACAGCCGCAATCTCGCCGTGCCGGTCCGTCGCGACATCGACGACCCGGAGGTGCTGGCCGGCAAGCAGCTGTTCTACGCCTTCGGCTGCGCGTCCTGCCACGTGCCGAAATACGTGACGAGCCGCGACGCGCCGCAGCCGGAGCACCGCTTCCAGCTCATCTGGCCCTATACCGATCTCCTCCTCCACGACATGGGGCCGGGGCTCGCCGATGGCCGCCCGGTCGGCGATGCCTCGGGCTCGGAATGGCGGACCGCGCCTCTGTGGGGGATCGGGCTCACCGGAACCGTCAACGAGCAGGTCAACTTCCTGCATGACGGCCGGGCGCGCAGCCTCCTCGAGGCCGTGCTGTGGCACGGCGGCGAGGCCGAAGCGGCGAAGCAGCGGGTGGTCGATGCCACCCCGGACGAGCGCGCCGCCCTGATCCGCTTCCTGGAGTCGCTGTGATGATCGTCGTCGCCCGCCTTACTGCCGCCGCCGCCGTCCTCGCAACGCTGGCTTTGCCGGTCGCTGCGGAGGAGGGGGACGCGCCGGCCCCGGCGCCGGCCATCGCCTTCCAGCCTGTCGTCGAGCACGCGGTCGATGCCGTGATCCTGCCCGCCTATGGCACGCTGGCGGCGGCCGCGACGGAGGAGGCGGGCCTCGTCGACACGCTCTGCCGCAACGTTGACACACCGAGCCTTGCCGCCGCGCGCGCCGGTTTCGGCAGCCTCGTCACCGCCTGGTCGGGCGTCGAGATGTTCCGCCTCGGGCCGGCGCGGGACGACAACCGCTTCGAGAGGCTGTTCTTCTGGCCCGACCCGCGCGGTCGCGGCCTCCAGCAGGTGCAGGGCATCCTCGCCACCGCCGACGAGACGGCGACCTCGGTCGACTCGCTCCGGGCGAAGAGCGTCGCCGTTCAGGGGCTGCTCGCCCTCGAGTTCGTCCTCTACGGCACTGGCAGCGATACGCTCGCCGGTCCGGCCGACCCGGCGGAGACCTTTCGCTGTCGTTATGGCGCGGCGATCGCGCGTGCCGTGGCCCTCACGGCGGAGGAGATCCTCGACGGCTGGACGAAGGCGGGCGGCTACGCCGACCTCATGCGCAATGCCGGTGACGAGGACCCCGTCTTCCGCAGCCATGGCGAGGTGGTGCAGGACCTGATCAAGGCGGCCCGCGAGCAGCTTCAGCTGGTCCGCGAGCAGAAGCTGGCCCAATCGATCGGCGAGACGCCGGAGAAGGCCCAGCCGAAGCGCGCTCCGTTCTGGCGCTCGAACCTGGTGCTTCCGGCGATCGCCGCCAATCTCGACGCGGTTGTCGCCCTGGTCGGCCCGGACGGCGTCGGCGCCGTGCTGCCGGCCGACGCGGCCTGGGCGGCGGGGCAGGTAGCGTTCGAGCTCGGCCGGGTCGATGCGGTGCTCGGCCGGCTCGCGGCGACCGGCGTGCCGTGGGAGACCCTGCCCGAGGAGCCCAAGGCGCACACCGACCTCGCCTACACCCTCATCCCGCTCGGCGACGTGGCACAGCTGCTCGAGACGGACTACCCGAATGCGCTGGGACTGATCACGGGGCTCAACTCGCTCGATGGCGACTGATCGACGGACTTTCCTCAAATCGCTGGCCGCGCTCGGCGCGCTGCCGATCGCAACGCTCGCCCGGGCCGACCAGCCCCCGGCCTTCATCGCCGCCCGGATGGAAGGGCGCGATGCCTTCACCGTG
>JAEVZM010000045.1 GCA_023392225.1 Pseudomonadota bacterium | reverse complement strand
GCTCAGGCGGCCGCCCTCTTCACATCCGGCGGGGTGGCTTCGTCGACGAGCGCAGCCACCGCCTCCGCGAGCGACAGGGACTTCTGGTCCTTCTCGCCCAGGCGGCGAATGTTGACGGTCCGCTCCTCGGCCTCGCGCTTGCCGCAGACGAGGATCACCGGGGTCTTGGCCAGCGAGTGCTCGCGGACCTTGTAGTTGATCTTCTCGTTGCGGATGTCGAGGTCGACCCGGAGGCCGGCCTTCTCGAGGGTCTTCTTCACCTCATGGGCATAGTCGTCGGCGTCCGAAGTGATGGTCGCAACCACCACCTGGACCGGGGCGAGCCACAGCGGCATGTGCCCAGCGTAGTTCTCGAGCAGCACGCCAAGGAAACGCTCCATCGAGCCGCAGATGGCGCGATGGATCATCACCGGGGTCTTCTTCTCGCCGTCCGAGTCGACATAGAAGGCGCCGAACCGCCCCGGCAGGTTGAGGTCGACCTGGGTGGTGCCGCACTGCCAGTCGCGGCCGATCGCGTCGCGCAGCACATACTCGAACTTCGGGCCGTAGAAGGCGCCCTCGCCCGGGTTGATGCCGGTCTTGATCTTGCCGCCCGACTGCTCTGCGATCTCCTTGAGCACGTTCGACATGATCGTCTCGGCGTGATCCCACGCCGCGTCCGAGCCGACGCGCTTCTCCGGCCGGGTCGAGAGCTTGACCACGAACTCCTCGAAGCCGAAGTCGCGATAGGTCGACAGGATCAGGTCGTTGATGCGGTGGCACTCCGCCGCCATCTGCTCCTCGGTGCAGAAGATGTGGGCGTCGTCCTGGGTGAAGCCGCGGACCCGCATCAGCCCATGCAGCGCGCCGGACGGCTCGTAGCGGTGGACGATGCCGAACTCGGCCATGCGCAGCGGCAAGTCGCGATACGACTTGAGGCCATGCTTGAAGATCTGGATGTGGCCGGGGCAGTTCATCGGCTTGATCGCGAAGACCCGCTCGTCGCCGGTCTCGTCACCGGCCGAGCGCGCCATGAACATGTTCTCGCGGAACCAGTTCCAGTGGCCTGAGGTCTCCCACAGCGACTTGTCGAGAAGCTGCGGGGCATTGACCTCGTCATAGTCGCCCTTGAGGCGCCGGCGCATGTAGCTGACCATCGCCTGGAACATGGTCCAGCCCTTGCCGTCCCAGAACACGACGCCGGGCCCCTCCTCCTGGAAGTGGAAGAGGGCCATCTCGCGGCCGAGGCGGCGGTGGTCGCGCTTCTCCGCCTCCTCCAGCATGTGGAGATAGGCGGCGAGCTCCTCGCCCTTGGCGAAGGCGGTGCCGTAGATGCGGGTCAGCATCGGCTTGGTCGAGTCGCCGCGCCAGTAGGCGCCCGCGACCTTGGTCAGCCTGAAGGCGTCGCCGATCTGGCCGGTCGAGGCCATGTGCGGCCCGCGGCAGAGGTCGAACCATTCGCCCTGGTTGTAGATCTTGACGTCCTGGTCCTCGGGGATCGCGTCGACCAGCTCGACCTTGAAGTTCTCGCCCTTGTCGCGGAACACCTCGCGGGCCTTGTCGCGCGACCACACCTGCTTGGTGAAGGGCGCATTGCGCTTGACGATCTCGCGCATCTTCGCCTCGATCGCCGGCAGGTCCTCGGTGGTGAAGGGCTGGTTGCGATGGAAATCGTAGAAGAAGCCGTTCTCGATCACCGGGCCGATGGTGACCTGGGTGCCGGGATAGAGCTCCTGCACGGCCTCCGCCATCACGTGCGCCGCATCGTGCCGGATGAGGCCGAGCGCGCGCGGGTCGTCGCGGGTGACGATCTCGATCCGGGCGTCCCCGGTGATGGGATCGGAAAGGTCGGCCAGCTCGCCGTCGAGCGCCATGGCGATGGCCTTCTTGGCGAGCGACTTGGAGATGCCTTCGGCGACCTCGCGGCCGGTAACGCCGGCGGCGAATTCGCGTGCGGAATTGTCGGGAAAGGTCAGCTTGATCATGTCGTCTTCTCCTGCTCACTCCCGCACACGGGCGCGGGTAAGCTCCGGGGCTCTCGGTACCGCGGCTACTTAGTCGATGCGGACGGCGAGGAAAAGGGGTCGAACTCGCTGGCCTCCGTCCCTATTTCTGCACCTGCTCCCTGGACGCGGTCCCGGGTGGCGAATCAGGAGGAGACGACGTCATGGCAGTCAGCCGGAAGCAGCAGAAGCGGGCCCTCAATGCCGACGAGCACGAGTTGGTCGACAAGACCCACCACCCGGCGCTCCAGGAGCTCTCCGACCACGAGCTGACCCAGCTTTCCGGCCTGATCCGCGAGCGTCGCGACCGTGCCCAGAAGGACGCCTTCCGCCGCCGGCGCGAGATGCGCGGCAAGGCCGAGGCGAAGGGCGCGCGGCCGTCTGCCGGCGACACCGGATCGCAGATCAAGGCCGACGTCCTGGCCAAGGCCGTGCGTCGCCTCAACACCGAGAGCGAGCGGCGCCGCGCGATGCTGGCGAGCACAGACCTCGTCGCCAATGCCGAGAAGGCGCTCGAGATGAAGCAGGCGCACGCCGCGTCGCACCCCGAGTTCAACAGTCGCACGGCGCGCGACGGCATGCGCAACATCGCCAATCGCACCGCCCCCGACCTGATCCGTCCGGCCGAGCGCGGACGGCTGCGGAAGGCCAACGCCGTCTCGCAGGCGCGCCGCGACGCCCAGGGCTGAGGCGCGGCCCGACGGACAGGGGCGGCTGGATCCCTAGAGGTCCAGCCGCGTCTTCGGGTCGATGTGCCTGCCCGTCCAGCGGCCATAGCGCCAGGGCAGGTACCAGCGGGCCTTGTCGGGCAGCGCTTCCGGAACGGGATCGACACCGGACGCCCCGAACGGGCCGCAGCGTTGCAGCCGCGCGAGCCCGATCCAGATCCCCGCCCAGAGGCCGTAGCGACCGATGGCCTCTTCCGTGTAGGACGAGCAGGTCGGCAGGTAGCGGCACTGGCGACCGAGCCACGGCGACAGAAAGAGCCGGTAGAGCCTGATCAGGCCGATCCCCAGGATGCCAGGAAGCCGCGCCGGGGCGAAGCGGCGCGCAGCGCCGCCCGAGGCCGCTGAAACCGGCTCTCTGGACGCGGGAACGGAATGGTCGTGTCGCGCGTTCTCGCACATCTGTCATCAACCGTCGGGGGGTAAGCGACGATGGGCCGCTTCTACCAGCACTATCTCACCTACCGCAGCGTCGGCTTCGCACGCGCCGATGCCTTTCGTTTCGCCTGGCTCGTCACCCTGTCAGGCGCGCGTCCGGTGCCCATCCGTATCGCCTCGCGCCGCTAGTCCTTTTGCGAAGGCAGCGTCTGCGGCACGATCTTCTTCGGCGCGGCCGGCAACTCGGCGTCCATGCCGAGCGGATCGGGCTTGGAGTCGAGCGGCCCTTTCCGGAAGTCGTCGGTCAACGGCCCGTCGGTCGGGTCGCCGACCGGCGCCGGCAGCCGCCGCGTGCCGCAAGGATTGAGCCGGCTGAGGTTCGAGCAGCCGCTGTTCGGAAACAGCGAATTGCGCTCCGGGAACAACGAGTTGCGCGGCTCGGCGGCCGCCTCGGCACCTGCCAGCATGGCGGCGAGGCCGACCGCCGCTACCAAGGGCCCCGCGGCCCTCACGTCGCGGCGACCGCCGGGGCTGCCTGCCGCTTCGCCTCGATCTGGTCGAGCGCGTCGACCACCGCATCGAAAGTCAGCATCGTCGAGGCGTGCCGCGCCTTGTAGTCCCGCACCGGCTCGAGGAACTGAAGGTCGGCGAAGCGCCCTTCCGGCGGGGGCCCGCCCTCCTTCAGCATCTTGCGCATCGCCTCCCGAACGGCGCGGAGCTCATCGGCGGTGGCGCCGATCACGTGGTGCGCCATGATCGAGGACGAGGCCTGGCCGAGCGCGCAGGCCTTTACATCGTGGGCGAAGTCGGTGACGACATCGCCATCGGTCTTGATGTCCACGGTTACGGTCGAGCCGCAGAGCCGGGAATGGGCGGTCGCCGTCGCGTCCGGATTCTCCAGACGACCGAGCCGCGGGATAGACCCCGCGAATTCGAGAATGCGGCGGTTGTAGATGTCGTCGAGCATGTTCCCAATATAGTCGCGCCCCGTCGGTTTCGCCATCGCCCGGTACCCATTCCTCGGGAGTCGCCATAGCCGCCACGAAATGCTGGTGGAGGCCGAACGTGCTCATTTGGCTGACAATTCGAGGGGGCTCCAGCGCCTTGGCCGGTTCCGAC
>JAEVZM010000682.1 GCA_023392225.1 Pseudomonadota bacterium | reverse complement strand
GGGCTCGACGCCCGGCGTCGCCGGCAGGGTCCCGTCGACCGTCGCGGCGGGAGGCGTCGCGGTCGCGCCGTCGGTGCCCGTGCCGCTGCCCGGATTGGCCGGCGCCTCGGCGACCGGCGGGGTCGCCGGCGGCTGGGGGGCGAAGAAGTACTGCCAGCCGACCAGAATGGCGAGCGACAGGCCGATGGCCAGAAGGAAGTTCTTGTTGTCCATCATGTCGCGGACCTGTCTCCGGGATCCCTGCCCTATCGGCCGATCGCGCCCAACCCGGACCGCAGATCGTCGATGAGGCGATCGAATGGAAGCGTCAGGGCGGCACGACGGCCAATCAAGACGTAATCTACCCCGGACATGGCAGCGCCGGCGGCCGATAGCCGCACCGCTTCCCGGAGCCTCCGCCGGATGCGATTGCGCACCACGGCATTACCTGTCTTCTTCGTCACGGTGAAGCCGAACCGCGGTCCCCGCGGCGCTTCCCCCGTGGCCAGCGCCTGGAGCACGAAGCCCGGCCGCGTCACCTTCCGTCCACGCGCCACCGCGCGGAACTCGCTCCGGTGACGGAGCCTTTCCACGCGGTCCTGCGCGCTCCGAAGCGTGTTCAGGCGGACAGCTTCTTGCGACCGCGGGCACGACGGGCGTTGATCACCTTGCGGCCGCCAGTGGTGGCCATGCGAGCGCGGAAGCCGTGCCGGCGCTTGCGGACGAGCTTGCTCGGTTGATAGGTCCGTTTCATAGTATCATCTCTGCGTCGGGAATTGGCTCGGGCTTATACGGACAGGCCCGAATCGAGTCAATGTCGGCCGGTTCCCGTCCGATGCCGAAGGAAGCCGGTTGCCGGTCTCTCCGCCGCCCGACCATCGCGGTTGAGGCGTCCATCCCGGCATCCGAGCGAGGAGGATCAGGATGAAACTGTCCGTCTTCGCGGCGCTCGTCGTCGCGGTCGCGACGCTGGCACGGCCAGCGCTCGCCGAGGATGCGGCAACGATAGCCGCCGTCAACGCCGCCGAGACTGCGCTGGACGACGCCTTCGGCCGGCGCGACGAAGCGAGCATCCGGGCCCTGATGACGCCGGATCACATCACCGTGACGCCCTACTATGACGGGATCCAGACCGTCGACGACCAGATCGCCTCGCTCGACGAGCTGGATTATGGCGCGACGATCATTGGCGAGCCGTCGGTGATGTTCCTCTCCCCGGACGTGGCGGTGCGCAGTTTCATGGCCGAGATGCATGGCAGCTTCCGCGGCAAGCCGCTGCCGGCCAAGGCCTTCATCAACGAAACCGTCGTGCGCCGCGACGGCAAGTGGATCGAAGCGCTGTTCCAAGTCACCGCGCTGACCCCTTGAGCGCCGGCGGGGGCATGCTGGCGAATCCGGGCGGCTGCGGCTAAACAGGCGGCCATGGCCGAGGAATTGCAGCCTGAGATCTGTGTCATCGGCGGCGGACCGGGCGGCATCGCGCTGTCGGTCGCGGCCGCCAACCAGGGCCTGCCCGTCGTCCTGATCGAGCGCGACCGGGTCGGCGGCGCCAATCTCGGCACCGGATCGGTCCCCACCAAGGCGCTGCTTGCTGCGGCGAACCTCCACGAATCGCTCCGTCGCGGCCCCGCCTTCGGGGTCACCGGCGCCCCGCTCCAGGTCAATCTGGCCGGCGTCCAGGAGCACGTGCAGAGCGCCGTAGAAGCTGCGGCGGCGAACATGTCGCGGCAGCGGATCGAGGCCTACGGCGTCCGGGTGATCGCCGGAGAAGCCCGCTTCGTCGACCGGCGGACCGTGGTCGCCGGGGACATCACCGTCCGCGCCCGGACCTTCGTCGTCGCCACCGGCTCGGCACCGATTCGGCCGAATCATGCGGGTCTCGACGGCATCGACACCGTCGATCTCGCGGGCGTGCTCGATGCGGCGCGAAAACCCGCCCACCTGATCGTGCTCGGCGTCGGCCCCCGCGTGCTCGAGCTGGCACAGGGCTTCAACCGTCTCGGCATCGATACGAGCGTCATCGGCCAGGGGCCGCTCCTTCCGGACGAGGACTCCGAGCTCGTCGCGCCGATCCTCGCCCAGTTGCGGGCCGAAGGCATAGGCATCCGCGAGCGCGCCGGCATCATGGGCTTCGCGCGGCGCAAGGGCGGCGTCCGCGTCACGGTGCGCGACGATGGCGAGGAGACCGCGGTCGACGGCTCGCATCTCCTCCTCCTGCCGGAGCGCGGGCCGGACGTCGCCGGCCTCGACCTCGAGGCGGCCGGAATCGCCCACGGGCCGAGCGGGATCACCGTCGACCGGCGCCTGCGGACCACCAACAAGCGGGTGTTCGCGATCGGTGACGTGGTGGCCGGCCCTGCCTCCGCCAACCGCGCCGAGCACCACGCCGCCGTCGTGCTGGCGGCCATCGCCCGCGGCCGCGGCGCCGTGGCGCCGGAGGCCGGTGTGCCCTTCGCCATCTTCACCGACCCCGGCCTTGCCCGGGTTGGGCTGAGCGAGACCGAGGCGCGCGTCCGGCACCGGACAGTGCGGGTGCTCCGAGTCCCGCTCGCCGACAATGACCGCGCCCAGATCGAGCGCGAGCCCCAGGGCCTGGTCAAGGTGATCGCGAGCGAGCGCGGGCGCATCCTCGGAGTCGGCATCGCCGCCCGCGACGCGGCCGAGATGATCGCCCTGTGGTCGCTGGCGATCTCCGCCGGCCTCGACATCGAGGCCTTGCGGAACCTGCCGGCGCCCTATCCGAGCCGCGCCGAGATCGCCCATCGCGTCGCCATCGCCTTCGACGGCCCCGGCCGCGCGCCGATCCCGCGCGGTGGCGCGCTCGCCTGGCTCAGGCGATCCGGCTGATCCGATGGAGGACCGTCCGGCCCTGACCGAAGCGCCGCCGGCACGGGAGAGGACCGGGACGCCACGCCGCGGGCTGGGGCTGTCCTGGAAGCTGCTCATCCTCACCGTCGCCTTCGCACTGGTGAGCGCGGTGCTGATCTACGTGCCGCGAATCGCCTCCTACCGCATCACCTGGCTGTCTGACCGGCTGGCGATGGCAGACACCGCGGCGGTGGTCCTCGCCGCCCCGGAACAGGCCGACATCCCGCGCGAGATCCAGGACGAGCTGCTCGCCGCCGTCGGCGCCACCGCCATCGCCATCCGCAGCGGCTCGGTGAGCCGCCTGATCGCCGCGGTCGAGATGCCGCCGGAAGTCGACGCCGTCGTCGACCTCCGGGCGATGGAGCCGAGCGAAGACGTGATCGAGGCGTTCCGGACCCTCCTCACGCCGCAGGAGCGAATCGTGCGGGTGGTCGGCACCTCCTATTCCGGTGCCGAGATCGAGCTGGTCATCGGCGACGCGCCGCTGCGGGCGGCGATGCTGCGCTACTCGGCCGGCGTGCTGTGGCTGTGGGCGGCGGTATCGCTGATCCTCGCCGTGCTGCTGTTCGTCGCGGTGAACCGGATGTTCGTGCGCCCGATCCGCCGCATCTCGCAGAACATGGAGAGCTTCGCCGATTCGCCCGAGGACCCGGGCCGCATCATCGCGCCGAGCGGCCGCGGCGACGAGCTCGGCGTCGCCGAGCAGCACCTTGCCGGCATGCAGCGCGACCTGCAGTCGACACTCGCCGAGCAGCGCCATCTCGCCGATCTCGGGCTTGCCGTGTCGAAGATCAACCATGACCTCCGCAACATGCTCGCCTCGGCGCAGCTGTTCTCGGACCGCCTCGGCAGCCTGCCAGACCCGACCGTCCAGCGCTTCGCGCCGAAGCTGATCGCCGCGCTCGACCGGGCGATCGCCTTCACCCAGTCGACGCTGGCCTATGGCCGGGCCCGCGAGGCACCGCCGGCCCGGCGCCTGGTCCGCCTCGACCGACTGGTCGACGAGGTCGCCGACAGCCTCGGCCTCCTCTCCCATCCGACCATTGCCTTCGAGAACACCGTGCCCGCGGGCCTCGAGGTCGATGCCGATCCGGACCAGCTCTATCGCATCCTCAACAACCTCGCCCGCAACGCGGTGCAGGCCCTGGATGGCGGCGACCAGAACCCGGTGCTGGTGCGCCGCCTCGTCATCGGCGCGAGTCGGGACGCCGGCAAGGTGGTGATCAATGTCGAGGACACCGGCCCGGGCGTCCCCGAGCGGGCCCGCGCCCACCTCTTCCAGGCCTTCCAGGGC
>JAEVZM010000600.1 GCA_023392225.1 Pseudomonadota bacterium | reverse complement strand
CCTCAACAGCGTCACGCTGTCAAGGATTTTATTCCTAATTATGCACATGACAAAAGCGATTGATTCGGGTAGGGGTATGCCCGACAGGCCGGCACTAAGCACTCCGAGTGGAGGCGATTTTCATGGTGGTGGTTTCAAGGGTGTAGACGATCTTCGAGACCTTGTTCGCGATGGTCGACAAGGTGTCGAGTGCTGGTCGTCCGGACAGTTCTCCGGCCTCGTGGAGGGCTACGTAAAAGGCCACCTTGAAATCGTAGTGGAGGGTTGCGTTGGGTTCGACGATGGCGAGTACCAACTCGTTATCGTGAATATTCCATTGGGGCGGGAACGCCATGTCGAGCACGAGCCCGTCACACCAAACGCTTTCGGCAGAGAAGTCCGCGATTCGTCCGCCTGCGCGGCAAGTGACCTGGTGTTTATTTGGCCCCGAGATTTTGGCGAACGTGCTCAGGAGCGCGTCGCCCCCGGGATAGCCCGGCCCTGTCGGGTACGTCTCGAACGAAAGAAAGACCGGGTGAATTTCGTGCGGGAAGTTTTTGGCAAGCCGCCCGGCAAGGTCGTTCGGATTCGTAGCGAAGGGGAAGTAGATAACGCGGTCTGGCCGCTGTTCGGTTATCACGTGAATCGCGTCGCATGCCGCTTGATCGAGGGTGTGGCGAAGGTCGCTGATTGCCGTGGCGATGATGTGCCGGGCCCTACCGGGAATGTGCCGTGTGAACTTGATCTTGTAGGTCTTGTTTCCAGTTTCAGGGTCGACCTCAGTGATGTGGGTGCCACAATCACCGCTAAAGACGGCGTTGCAGATTCTCTGAAATTCCTGAAGGTTTTCATAAGTTTGCGACAACAGGAATTTGGGGCTTTCGAACGGGGTGTACATGTCCAAAGACCAAAAGGGTGATGAGCTAGCGGAAGCGAAGCGGATAGCGGCTCGCATGCTGGCGACGCCGCCTGATCCGAAGAAAGGCGCCGGCAAGGACGAGCCCCGCCGACGCCCTCAGAAATCAGGTCAAGAGGTAGACCAGAAGCACAAGCGCCCGAAGGCACGCGGCTAGGTCCACGTTAACCTGCACTAAGAGTCGGAAGGAGCGATACGTTCGCATCGCGGAGTCCTCCGGCCCGTCGCGCGACGAAGCCTTGGGGGGTTTCGCCGTGAGCGCCCGGGAGAACGGTTTGACCGCCGTTCACCGGATAATCGGCCCACCATTGACGGTGCGCACCGTCTCCGATGGCATCGGTTCATTCCCCTACCGGGCTTAACCGACAGCGCGTCGGGTGCCGGACTCAGGACCGATGTTTCGCGGCTACCCACGGCGGACAGAGGGAATGGTCCTCGTTGGCCTGCTGGACCGCGCAAGTCGAATGGTGGGCCGATTTCTACCGTGAGTCCATACTCTGACGCTTGCGCCACTTGTAGAAACGGCGTGCCTGTTGGCGAAACGTCCTAGGCTTCACCAATCCGCCGATAGGTGAGGCGCTTGCCCTCGATGCCCTCGGCAATGGCGAGCACACGCTGAGCGTCGTTCCAGCCAAGGGCGGTGCGGCGATTGTAGCGGAACTCGAACTCGGTGAGGTAGCGGTGCAGGTGGGCCTCGCCGCAGTGCTGGTAGGTGCCGTGCATCCCGCGCTTGAACACGGAGAACACGCTTTCGACCGTGTTTGAGTGGACGACGCGGCCGGTCTCGTAGCGGACGTACTCGCCGCCCGAGTGCTTGGTGGTGTGGTGCCCGGCGAACTCCTTGCCGGTCTCGACGTAGAGGCGGCTTTCGTCGGTGTGCAGTTCGCTGTCACGGCGGGCATTGCGGACCAGCACGTCGCGGACGGTTTCGGCGTTCGCCTTCTCGACGTGGAACATTCGGGTTTCGCCGCCACGCTCGACAAGGGCGACAACCGAGCGCTTGGAGGAATGGGCCGACTTGCCGCGCTTGGTGCGCTTCTTGATCGTGTCCTTGGAGCCGAAATAGGTTTCGTCGGCCTCGACAACCTTGCCCTCGCCGCCGATGGGGCCAGCGTTGATGTCCTTCATGGCTTCGCGGATGCGATGGGCCATGAACCAGGCGGTGCGGTACGAGCCGAAGCCGAGCATGCGGTAGAGCTGATGGGCGGAAATGCCCTTCTTGCTCGATCCCATCAGGTGCATGGCAAGCCACCACTTGGACAGCGGGATTTTGGAACGCTCGAACACGGTTCCGACCGTGACCGTGAACTGGCCCTTGCAGGCGTTGCAGTAGCGGAGGCCGGGACGGTGCGAACGCTTGGTCCCTTCGACCAGCGGCATCGTCTCAGGCTCGCAGTTGCCGCAGTGAGGGCAGACCGGACCATTCGGCCAGCGGACGGCTTCAAGCGCCTCGCGGGCCTTTTCGTCATCGTGGAAAATCGGATTCTGGAGATCGGTCATTGGTGATGTCTCTTGACGAGCGGCAAGCGCGGCTGGGTCTGGCCGTTAGGGCCTACGACCGGCAAGGGCTACTAGGCGCTGAATTTCGTCGCCAACTACGGCTCGCACACGACGAAGGGCTGCTAGGCGGATTTCTGAGAGAAATTGAAGATCAAGATCGCCAAGAGGCCCGTTCCCGCCGGACGCGTCATAGCGGAGGCTCTCGACCGGGACCCGGATATCGATCCAACTCGTCGCCTTCTCAGTATCGGCGGCGTCCGCGTACCGGAGGCGGATTGCCGCTTCCGACACTGTCGTCTCGATTAGGTTCAATTCGCTCATGGCTCGCCTCCCTCTATGCCTTGACTATCGCTCGACTCCGTCGCTTTTGTCAAGTGCATAATTAGGATTTTATTCCTAATTATATCCTTGAAACCACAGACCCCAATCCCTAGATTCTTTGGGGAGCAAGGGGGTTTTGGCATGGCCAAGGACATTCTCGCCGCGAAGCACTTCCACGATGACGAAGCGGCTTGCCGTCTCTTGGAGGGCATTCGCTGGTCGGCCGGTCGGGTTTGCCCGCACTGCGGATCTATCGGCCGCTCTTACGAAACGAAGCGCCGCCAGCGTAACGGCGCCATCGTCTATCGCTGTGGCGAGCGGGAGTGCCGCAAGGACTTCACCGTCACCACCAAGAGCGTGATGGAGTCTTCCCACATCGCCCTGCACAAGTGGCTTCAGGGCTTCTACCAGATGTCCTCTTCCAAGAAGGGTATCAGCGCCCACCAGCTGCACCGCACGCTCGGTATCACCTACAAAGCCGCGTGGTTCCTGGCCCACCGTATCCGTGAAGCCATGCGCGCTGGCGGCTTGGTTCCCATGGGCGGCGAAGGCAAGATCGTGGAAGCCGACGAGACCTATTACGGTCGCGTCGACAAGGCCAACGTGCGCACCAAGACCACCAGCGGCCGACCCTTCACCAAGAGCGGCAAGACTGCCAACAAGCGTCCCATCGTCGCCCTGGTCGAACGTGGCGGCTCTATCCGCACCTTCCATGTCGCGGTCGCCAATGCCGAGACGGTCGGTAAGATCGTGTCCGACAACGTTGCCCGCGAGAGCCGCTTGCATACCGACGAAAGCCGTCTCTACCCCACGATTGGAGAAACCTTCTTCGCCCACGAGACTGTGAAGCATTCGGCCGGCGAGTATGCCCGCCGCGAGGATGGGTATTCCGTCCACACCAACACTGCGGAAGGCTACTTCGGTGTTTTCAAGAAGGGCATGCGCGGGGTCTATCAGCACTGTGCTGAGAAGCACCTGCACCGGTATCTGAGCGAGTTCGATTTTCGGTTCAACAATCGCGTCGCGGTCGGCGTTGGCGACACTGAACGCACCACCCGCGCCATTGCTGGGGCGGCTGGCAAGCGTCTCACCTACCGGCAACCTCACTAGCGAGGTTTACAAACACGAGGCGGCGCGCTTCCTTCGTTGGCGCAAAAAACGAGGGAGGATGACGTGAACGAAGCCGAGATTAAGCGTGAGGCTCGTCTCTACGCCTTAGAAGTTTTGGTCTGCCAGCTGCACGTAATGTTCTACCGGGCGCAGTATGGCGATTCGGGCGTGTCCTTCGCTGTGCTCGCCCGCTCGGCTGTGGTCCAGGCGCACGCTCAGCGCTTGACCTTCCCGTCTCTTGATCCGGCAATGTCTGACTTGTTTGCCGCTGAGATAGAAGCCGCCGTATCTCGGCTTCAAAAGATGCAACAAGATTTGCTTGAAACGGGTCCGCAGCAAGGATCGGGTCAATAGGCCACGCGCGGTTCATCTCCGCTTAGGTCCAGTTCGTGGACCCTCGGCTTGCGCCGGTTTGCGCTTCGGAGTCATGCTCTTGAAAGGCTTGGGTTCCGCCTTGAACGCGCCGGACAATGCGGCCTCAAACCGCCGCGCCTTTTCGGCGTTGCTCATTTCCTTCTTGTCGTCTCGTGACACCATGGGGGCCTCAAATGGCAAAGCGGGTACTGTTTCAGTCAACGTTGGAGAGGCATCCGAAGCACGTCCACGCGATAGGCATGATCGCTATCGAGATGGGGAACCTGGACCCCATGTTGGGCGAACTACTGGGGGCGCTTCTCCACGTCGACCGCGATATGGGCCGCATCATCTACCAGACCCCGCGCGCCGCGATGGGCCGAATTGACTTGCTGGGCAACGTAGCAGAACGGGCCATCAAAGACCCCCGTGTGACTGGGGTCATCAAGCGGGCCAAGTCCGTCACCCAAAAACGCCACGAGATGATCCACGACATCTGGGGTCTTGACGAGACAACGTCTGCCCCTCGCGACGCAAGCAACCCATCGGGGCCGTTACGCCTGTTTCGCTGACGGACTTGAAGGCGATGCTCCACGATATCCGCGAGTTGATAACCGACGCTCGCGAATTGACCGACGAGCTTTATGCTTCATGGCCTCCGTACGCATCACTTGATAAATCAGGGCTACCGTCTCCGCCCGATCCCTCGGGAAAGACACGTCTTCGCACAGCGAGTCGGTCAACGCACGCTCGCCAGCCTCGATCATCGAAGGGGTGATTTTTTCGCTCATCCGAGCATCAGAATCGAGCCCGAATCACCCTGTCAAGCCGCGCCCGTTTTCCCTTTCGGATCAATATCTTCTGCTTGTGGTGCAAAAGATATAATTAGGATTTTATTCCTATCACATCACGCCCTTCCGTAGCAGGATTAACGCGGCCTCGGCACGCCGTCCTCCAGGCCTCCAAGGAGGGTCCGCGGCGTAGCGCGCTTGCGGCATCTCCTGGCTGTCTCGGATCGCCCTCAGCGTACTTTGCGCATCCTCACGGGCGGTCGAGAGCGTGACGCAACCCGTCTAGGTCGGAACGAAGAGTCCATCGTCGAGCATCTGCAAGCTCATCCCGGCGTCTCCGGCCTGTGGGTAGTGCTGCGACGCCGCGATTGCCTCGAGCGCTGATCGCGCGTCAACCGGCGCGACGGCAAGTGTTGCCTTCGCCGCATTGAGCCGAACCTGCATGTTCGGATGCTGGTAGAGCGGTAGCAAGGCGGTTCTCTGGTCCCCGTCGCGGCTCTTCAGCTCGTCCCTTATCTCGCGTAGCCGATCGAACAGACGATTGAAGGCGGTGGCGTCCCCCTCCAGCTCGGCGCGACACTGCCTCACCCCCAGATCGGCAAACTGCGCGACAAGCTCGTCGACGGACAGCTCCCTGACGCGCCTACTTCTCATCGTTCAGGTCGGCCTGAAGACGCCGTCGCTCAGGTTCCGCAAACCCGCGGCGTCGGCCGCCTGGGGCATTCTCCGCGTCGCCGCGATCTCACGAAGCGCGCGGATCGCGCGCTTACGCGACGTGGCGAGAGTCGCCTTTGCCGCATTGAGACGCACCTGTAGATCGACGTGATCGAGAAGGGCGACGAGACTGCGGCGATCACTCTCACGTCGCTTCAACGCTTCCGTGACCGCAATCAGCTCTTCAACATGTGCATTAAAGTCGCGGCTGTCGAACCGGTCCAGCGCCAGGCTCTGGGCAAGGCCGATCGCGACGAAGCGCGCGACGAGCTCCGTAGCTGTCATCGCCTCGACAGAACTTCGACTCATGGTGCAAGTACTCCGCAATCCCGCAATTTCCTCGACCGCCCTTCCCTCACTCCCCGGCCATGTCCCGCACCAAAGTCAGGATAGGCCGCAAGCCTTCATCGTCAGGGAATCCCCAGTCGGGACCGGTGCTCTGCCATATGTCCTGCAGTTGCTGGCCGGTCGCGCGCGAGCCTTCGGGAATCCTTATGGAACCCGCCTCGTGCCAGATGGACGAACGCTTCCGGCACCGGGATGACGGGCTTCCACGTCTGCCAGCGGTATATCGTCTGTGCGACGTCGAGCACCCGATCGGCTCTGGGCGCCCGCCCGAACCGCTCCGTCTCGACGGAGACGAGATAGTCCGCGAGCGCCTGAACGCCGTCGCCGGCATCGATCATCGCGATGAGATGTGCCGCGACGTCGTCGTAGTACTTCCGGCCTTCATCCACCGTATGGACGTCGAGCGGATTCCAGTCGAGCAGGAGGTCGTGGCTCACCTGCTCGAGACGCGTTGTGGATCCCCGACCCGACATGGTTCCCTCATCGCCTTATGAGAACATATCAGGAACTTTCGACTGCCACAATCAGGCCGCATCCCAGCCTATCTCACGCCACCCGCATTACCGCCGTCGCGCCGCGGATCGCGGCGAGCAGCGCGGCGCCGCCCTTCACCGCCTCGATGCGCGCCTCGGGCAGCATCGGGAAGGTGACCACCGAGATCTCCCAGAGGTCGACCTCGAGCAGCTGGCGGACGCCGGTCTTGCGGTCGGTCCGCCCCCGCACCGTGCGGTAGCCGATGGACAGCCCGTCGAGCGCGCCGGCCCGCATCAGGCTCAGCACCTCCCGCGCCCGGGCGACGCCGGCGGTCAGCCGCCCTTTCACGTAGAGGCCACGGTCGTCCTCGCGGATCTCGTCCCAGGTGCCGATCGGCTGGCCGGCGTCGTGCTGGTAGAGCATCTTGATGCCGCCCGTGCCCCGGCTCCGGAGCGAAGCGGCAAAGGCACCGCGCACCACCATGTCGCGGCCGAGGTCGGTGCGGCCGAACAGCGATGCATAGCCGGCGAAGGTGCCATCCTCGGTCACCGCCAGCGTCGCACGGGCGAACTTGGTCTCGGTCGGCATGTCGGTCCTCAAAGGCGCGGTTTCGTTTGTGGGGCGGGAGGCGGCGGCTACTGCCGCACGGCCCGCACCCGCGGCACGTCGGCCCGCACCCGCATCATCCGGGCGAGGGTCTCGGCGAAGGCGTGGAACACGGCGGCATGGTCCGGCCGCCCGCTGCGGGCGAGCCCGAGAAGGGTCATCATGACGTATCTCCCGAAGAAGGCGGCGCGGGCTCAGCCGCGGTCGCTGAAGAAGCGGTTCAGGCGGGCGATCTCGCTGACGAAGTCGTTGAACCGGCGGTTCGATGCGGCGAGCTCGCGAAGGCTCCAGACGAGCAGCCCGCTCGCCCCGCTCGCCCAGAGGAACAGCGCGAGATGGGCGAGGTCGCCGCGCGTGCCGAAGATCCTGGCGATGTCGTCCACGGCGCTGTCCCGGTTGTCGCTGCGATCGTGCCGGCGGTCTCGGCCAGCATCGTCGATGAGAAGATCGGCCTCCGCGCCAGGACGCCTGGCAAAGCGCCGCGTCAAGACTGCCCGGCCATGTCCCGGATCAAGCCCAGGAAGCGGCGGAGCCCTTCGCCATTTCGAAAGCCCCAGTCGGGATTCGTCTTGTTCCAGATGCTTCGAAGCTCGCCGGCCGTGGGGTTTCGCGCCAGGAGGTCGGTCAGGAAGCGCCTGACCACCAGTTGCTCCGGGACCGGTAAGCCCACCGCCCGCCGTGCCCCTCTTCTCCCAGCACGCGCGGCGGGCCTGGAGGACGCTCCACGTGTGGCCGCCCCTACCCTTCCCCGCCCGCCGCCGGCCCGTAGCCGACCGCGGCGCGCTTCTCGTCGGTGGTGAGGAAGTCGGCGGCGCCGACTCGCGCCCACAACGCCTCGCGCTCGCTCGACAGCGCCTCAACCTGGTCGGCGTCGTACCAGAGGCGGAGCCCGCCATCCGCGCCGCCGAAGGCCGGGCCGAGCCAGCCGCCCAGCGCCTCGGCCAGCCGTCCGCAGAGCGGCAGCACCGTCTGGCGCCAGAAGGCGCGATTGGCCTCCTGGTAGTTGGCGTAGGTGTTGTCGCCGGGGATGCCGAGCAGCATCGGCGGCACCCCGAAGGCGAGTGCGATCTCGCGTGCCGCGCCGTCCTTGGCCGCCATGAAGTCCATGTCCTTGGGGCTGAGCGACAGTGGCTTCCAGTCGAGCCCGCCCTCGAGCAGCAGCGGCCGCCCGGCATGGGCGGCGCCGACGAAGCTCGCCTCGAGCTCCTCCTTCAGCCGCTCGTATTGGTCCTGGCTGAGGTTGCCGCCCTCCTTGGCCTGGTAGACCAGCGCCCCCGAGGGCCGGGCGGAGTTGTCGAGCAGCGCCTTGTTCCAGGCCGCCGCGGCGTTGTGGATGTCGAGCGCGGTCGCCGCCGCCTCGATCGGGGCGAAGCCGTAGTGGTCGTTGAGCGGGTGGAAGAACGCGAGGTGGAGGATCGGCGCCAGTCCGCCCTCGCCCGGATCGGCGAACCGCACCGTCCGTCCGCCCACCGTGTACTCGTAGCCCGCCGGCCAGCCGTCGCTCCCCGGCACCACCTTCATCCGGTCGGGGCGGAGCGTGTGCAGCTCGCGCACCGTGCCCTCGAGCTCGACCGCCTCGACATAGGCATTGCCGGCGACGAGGAGGTGCCCGACCAGCGCCTCGCGGAACGCTACCCCTGCCTGCTGCCGGTTGGGCCGGGCGAGCAGGTCGAGGAGCGGATGCCGGTCGATCTCGGCCGCGCCGTCATAGAGCAGCCACGGCACGGAGGCCGCCGCCTCGGCGATCATCCGCACCGAGCGGTAGGCGACCGGGTTCTTGGCGAACCCTTCGCGCGCCAGCGCCGCATAGTCGCGCGGCGTCCAGGCCGGCCGGCCCATGAAGTCGAAGGCGAGCACGGCGGCGGTCCGCGACGCCTTGGCCTCGACCGCAGGCGCAACCGCCCGCCCTCCGAAGAACGGAAGTCGCATCGCTACCTCTCATCCTGCTGATCTCCCAGCTCCCCTTGCGGGAGAGGGGCCGGAGGCGAGGGCGAAAAACCACCTCACCCCGAAACGAAAACGGCCGGGCACCAGCCCGACCGCGATCCCGTCCTTCCGAGGGGGCGGCTTCCCGCCCGCACCTCTTCGACGATGACGAAACCCTAGCTGACCAGCGTCACGCCGTCAAGGATTATTTTCCTGTTCTCGGCCGTCACCCCTCGTCGCGCTCCCCTCCCCGCGCCACCTCGATCGGCGCCGTGACCACGGCGCGGAGGCCGGGGCGGTTGTCCTCGAAGCCGACCTCGCCGTCGACCCGGGCGACCAGCGCTTCGATCATGCGGCTGCCGAAGCCGAAGCGCTTGCTCGTCTTGCCGCCCCCCTTGTCGGCGACCGACAGACGCACCCGGTTGCCGTCGCCGGCGAGCCTGACGCTGAGCGGCCCGGCCGCCCCGCCATAGGCATACTTGTTGGCGTTGATCACCAGCTCGGTGAGGACCAGCCCCAGCGCCACGGCGCGGTCGGTCGGCAGCATCACCGGCTCGAGGTCCATGGCGAAGTGCTCCTTCCACTCCTCGCCGAGCGAGGCGACCAGGTCGGTCAGCAGCTCCTCGAAGTAGCGGGCGGCGTCGATCGCATCGATCTGGTCGGCGAGGTAGAGCCGGCGGTGCACCAGCGACACCGCCGAGATGCGCCGGCGCGCCTCCTCCATCGCCGACTGCACGCCCTCGTCCTCGGAGGCGCGCATCTGCAGCGACAGGAAGCTCGACACCAGCTGCAGGCTGTTCTGCACGCGGTGGTTCACCTCGCGCATCAGGAAGCCGTTCTGGCGGATGAGCATGTCCTTCTCGTCGAGGGTCGCCATCAGCTGCCGGTTGAGGTCGCGGATGCGCCGGTTCTGCCAGACGGCCATCACGGCCGTGCGCAGCCGCCCCGCGGCCTCGACCTCGGGCAGCGTCCAGCGCCGCGAGCGCCCCTCCACCGTCTCGCTCCACGCCGCGAAGCTCGCCCGCGGCGTCAGCATCCCGTCCGGCCCGGTCTCCTTGTCGTGCGGATTGCCGGCCCAGTTGACCACCTGCAGGTGCTCGGCCCGGAACCAGATGACCAGCCAGGGCTCCGCCATCGACAGCGTGATGGCGAGGAGGCCCGCCGCGGTCGCGCTGTGCCCGAGGCAGTCGGGATAGTGCTCGCCGAGCGCGTCGGTGGCGTAGACCGACTCGGCCGCCCGCGGCATCACCCAGCCGGCGATCTTCCGGATCGCCTCTTCTGGCGGGCAGGCGCCGCCGAGAACCAGGTCATCGCCGCGCAGCACCGCCAGCCCGTCCGCGTCGAGCATCCGGCGGATCTCGTCGACATGGTTCGAGATCGCCCGGTCGCGCGAGCCCTCCCGCGAGAGGATGGCGACGATGTCGTCCTCGAAGGTACGGAGCCGCACCCGCTCGCGATAGACGTCGGTGTCCTCGCGCGCCCGGATCTGGCGGGCGAGCCCCGCCGCCAGCGCCCGGCAGGCCGTCCGCCGCTCCGAGGAGATGCTGCGCGGCGCGCGGCTGTGGCAGGCGACCAGCCCCCAGAGAGCGCCGTCGCGCACGATCGAGATCGACGCCGAGGCGTCGACGCCCATGTTGCGCAGATAGGCGATATGGATCGGCGACACGCTCCTGAGGATGGAATCGCTCAGGTCGAGCGGCGACGGCTCCCGCCATGCCGGCCGGATCGGCGCGGGCACGTACCGCACGTCCGGGATGACCCGCACCAGGTTGCGGACGTAGAGTGCCCGGGCCTGCCTCGGAATGTCCGAGGCCGGGAAGCGATGGTTGAGGAACGACTCCATCCCGGCCGTGGTCCGCTCGCCGACGACCATGCCGGAGTCGTCGTCGAGAAAGCGGTAGATCATCACCCGGTCGTACTGGCTCAGCCGCTGGAACTCGCGGGCAGCGACGTCGAACAGCGTCGCCGGATCCGGGGCGGCCTCGAACGCCGCAGCGGCCGCCTCGATGAGCGACAGGAGGCTGCCGTCCGGCGTCTCGGATGCCGGCTCGAGCTCCACGAGCAGCCAGTCGCCCGCCGCGTGTACACTGAGATCGAAGTAGCGTCCGCCCGCGCCGGCCGGCACTCCGTAGAGGAGCAGCGGCCTTCCGGTTCTCGCCGTCTCGCGGATCCCCGCCGTCGCCGTTTCCCGGAAAATGGTGTCGATCGGCTGGCCATCCGGCCCGGCGAGACCGATCATGGTCTCCATCGGCCCGGCCCCATACCCGACCGTGAGGTCGTTGCGGTCGACGACCAGCAGCACCCCGTGGGGCTGGATGGAGCCGGGGATGTGGATCGGCTCGCGATCGCAGAGTGTCAGGTCGGGGGGTTCTGTCGCCATTCGGTCGCTAACGCGCGAGTTCGGCGTTTGGTTTCACTCCATCGTTCCATATCGCGCGACGGATTGGCCGATTGCAACGCCGCCGCCGAAGGCGCAAACGGTCTTCCCAACAAGGAGGCCTCCCCCCATGCGCGTCGACTGGTTCAACCGCCTCGCCATCCTGATCGCCGGGGTGCTCGGTGCCGGCGGCGTCGCCGCGGCTGCCGCGGCGAGCCATGCCGGTGGCGCCCTTCTCGCCCCGCTGTCGCTGGTGGCGCTCACCCAGGCGCCGGTGCTCCTCGCCATCGGCCTCTCGCCGGTGACGGCGATCGCCCCCCGCATCGGTGCGCTGGTGATCGGCATCGGCGCGCTGCTGTTCGCCGCCGACCTCGGCGGCCCCCACCTCTGGGGGCCGTCGCTGTTTCCCTATGCCGCCCCGATCGGCGGCACGTCGATGATCATCGGCTGGGTGATCCTCGGCCTCTCCGGCCTTTTTCTCCGCAGCCGCACCGCCTCCTAGATCCCCCGCACCCGCGGCGCGCCGTCGGGGCCGAGCATCAGCGCCGTGATCGCCCAGACCAGCGCGTCGAGCCGGTCAGGCGAGCGGCCCGACGACAGCCCGTCCGGGCCGAAGTCGCACATCTCGTCCTCGAGCCCGGCGAACTTGCCGGCGTGCCGCACCCTTCCCTGGTCGTAGAGCGCGGCCACCGGCTCGGCCCGCAGCCACTTGCCGCGCGTCGCCCGCACCTTGGTCACCGGCACGCCCGGATCGACCTCGCGGAGCACCGCCTCCACCATGTCGCCGCCCTGATTGACCTCGGCGACCAGCGCGTCGGCGTCGAGCGCGTGATAGGCGCCCAGCGCCCGCGCTGCCCACACCGTCGGGCGGACTTCGGCCACCGTCCGGTCGGCCAGCACGTAGCCACTGCCGTCGGCGGCGATGCCGGCGGCGACGATGCCGCAGATGCCGCTCCGTGCGGACGCCGGCGGATCGACCGCGACGACGATGCGGCGAAGCGGCGGCGGCGCCTCGACGCGATGCACCTCGATCGTCTCGCGCCGAAACAGCGCGTCGCTCCGATCCTCGATCAGCTCGCCGTCGAGCTCCTGGCGGCCGAGCCGCGTCCCGTCGTAGCGGGCGACGACGCGGGTGAGGAATCCGGCCGCGAGGTTCGCCGCGTTCATCGCCGTCGTCGCGTGGGTCACCACCGTCGTCGGGTCGGCGATCAGCCGCTTCAGCAGCGGCGTCGGGCGCGGAGTCGTCGTCACCATCTGCTGCGGCCGCGTGCCGAGGCGAAGCCCGAACTGGAGCATGTCCCAGGTCTCCTCGGCGTTCCGCCACTTGCCGAGCTCGTCGCCCCAGGCGGCGGCGAACTGCGGGCCGCGGAGCGCCTCGGGGTCCTCCGAGGAGAAGGCCTGCGCCACCACCCCGGTCCGCCATTCGAGCCGCCGGCGCGAGGGCGTCCACACCGGCCGGTCGACGGACCGACCGAGGCGGAGGATTCCCGACGCCCCCTCGATCATCACCTCGCGGACGTCGGCATAGGTCTCGCCGACCAGCGCGATCGG
>JAEVZM010000572.1 GCA_023392225.1 Pseudomonadota bacterium | reverse complement strand
CCATAGGCAACCCGCGCCGCTCCGGCCAGATGCCGGCGGCGCCTGCCGATAGAATGGGCGTTTCGTCCGCTGGACAACCTAGAATATCCAATCTACTCTGCGCTTGGGCAGTGACATGTCACGCTCCAACACCATAAGAGTGCAATCGCACGCATAAAGACGTGCAATTCGAGGGAACGCTAAGGTGGCAGTGCTTTCACTGCGCAAGATCTCCAAGAGTTTTGGAGCGATCAAGGCGCTGTCTGACGTCGATCTCGAGCTCGAGCCCGGCGAAGTCCTCGGACTGATGGGCGACAACGGCGCCGGCAAGTCGACGATGGTCAAGATCATCGCCGGCAACTTCCCGCCGACGTCTGGCGACATCGTCCTCGCCGACAGGCCGATGCACTTCCACAAGCCCGTGGAGGCGCGCCGGGCCGGGATCGAGGTGGTCTACCAGGACCTCGCGCTGTGCGACAACCTCACGGCGGCCTCCAACATCTTTCTCGGGCGCGAGGTCGGTCCCCGCTTCTGGCCGTTCAAGTTCCTCGGCAGCCGCGAGATGAACAACCGGGCAGGCGAGCTCTTCGAGGAGCTCAAGTCGGAGACCCGGCCGCGCGACCTCGTCCGGCGGATGTCCGGCGGCCAGCGCCAGGCGGTCGCCATCGCCCGGACGCGGCTCTCCGACCCCAAGATCGTGCTGATGGACGAGCCGACCGCCGCCATCTCGGTGCGGCAGGTAGCGGAGGTGCTCGACCTCATCCGCCGCCTCAAGGACAAGGGCATCGCCATCATCCTCATCAGCCACCGCATGCCCGACGTGTTCGCAGTCTGCGACCGGGTGGCGGTGCTGCGGCGGGGCCGCAAGGTGGCGGAGAAGCCGATCACCAAGTCGAGCCCCGAGGAAATCACCGGCCTGATCACGGGAGCGATTGCGCATGCCTGACGCCATCTCCGCGACCGGGGAGCCGCGGCCCGACATCGGCGATGTCCGGATCCAGGACGTCACGTCGATCCGGGAACAGACGGTCTTCCAGAAGCTGATCGGAAGCCAGGCGTTCTGGGTGACGATCGCGCTGGCCTTCATCGTCGTCGTGATCTCGTACCGCGAGCCGGCCTTCGCATCGTTCGAGAACTTCTACAACGTCACCCGCAACTTCTCGTTCATCGGCATCATGGCGCTGGGCATGGTGGCGGTGATCATCACTGGCGGCATCGACCTCTCGGTCGGATCGGTCATGGGCTTCGTCGGCGTGGTCGCCGGGGTCCTGCTCGAGGCGGGTCAGGCCTGGTACGTCGCGCTGTTCGGCGGCCTCTTGGCTGGCATGCTGTGCGGCCTGATCAACGGCATTCTCATCGCCTTTGCCGGACTGTCGGCGTTCGTGGTCACGCTCGGCATGCTCTCGATCGCCCGGTCCGCCGCGATCGTCCTTTCGGGCAACCGGATGATCTACGACTTCGGCCCCGACGGCGCGATGTTCAAGTGGGTCACCGGCGCCGACATCTGGGGCATCTCGAAGCCGCTGTTCGTGATGGTCATCCTGGCAGTGATCGTCGGCGTCGTCCTCAAGTTCACCACCTGGGGGCGGCACATCTACGCCATCGGCGGTAACGAGCACGCGGCACGGCTCACCGGCGTTCCCGTCGGCCGGGTCAAGACCCAGGCCTACGTCCTGTCCGGTCTCATGGCATCGATCTCGGCGCTGCTCACCGTCGGCTGGCAAGGCTCGGCGATCAACGCGCTCGGCACCAGCTACGAGCTGCGCGTCATCGCCTCCACGGTCATCGGCGGCGCCAACCTGATGGGCGGCGAAGGCGGCGCCTATGGCGCGATTGCCGGCGCAGCCCTCCTCGAGGTCATCCGCAACGGCCTCCTCATGGAAGGCATCGATTCGAACTGGCAAGGCGCCTTCGTCGGCGTCTTCATCATCCTCGCGGTTCTTCTCGAGAAGATCCGCGGTCGGAGGCGTGCCTGATGCGGGAGGCATCGGCACATGAGTGTGCAAAGGGAGGAAAAGGAAAATGAACAAGCTACTGGCAAGTGCAGCAGCAATCGCCGTCGCCGTCTCGGCCGGCGCCTTCATGGCCGGTCAGGCCAGCGCCGATGAGAAGCTCGTCATCGCCGTCGTGCCGAAGAACCTCAACAACCCGTTCTTCGACCAGGCCAAGTTCGGCTGCGAGAAGGCGGTCCAGGAGATCGGCGCCGACAAGGTCGAGTGCTTCTTCACCGGCCCCGGCGAGCATGGCGGCGGCGACGAGCAGGTCCAGATCGTGGCCGACCTGATCGCCAAGGGCGTCGACGGCATCGCGGTCTCCGCCTCGAATGCAGCGGCCCTGGCGAGCGTCCTGCCGCAGGCGAAGGAAAAGGGCATCCCGGTCCTGACCTGGGACTCCGATCTCCTGCCGGAGAACAAGGACCTCCGCGTCGCCTATATCGGCACCTACAACTACGATATCGGCACCAACCTCGCGAAGCTCGCGATGGAGATCAAGCCGAACGGCGGCACGGTCTGCATCCAGTCGGGTGGCGCCGCGGCGGCCAACCACAACGAGCGCATGCAGGGCATCCGCGATACGCTCGCGGGCGCCAAGAGCGCGGCAGCCCCCGGCGAGCGCCTCACCGGCCAGAATGGCTGGACCGAGGTCGACGGGTGCCCGCTCTACACCAACGACGACTTCCCACTGTCGGTGCAGCAGCTCGAGGACATCCTCGGGAAGTACCCGAATCTCGACGCATTCATCCCGACCGGCGGCTTCCCGCAGTTCGTTCCGGATGCCTATCGCCAGGCCGTGTCGAAGTACAAGGACCGGATCGCCGACGGCTCGCTCGCGCTCGTCGTCGCTGACACCCTCCCCGTCCAGATCGACCTGATGAAGGAAGGTCTTTCGGCGGGCCAGGTCGGCCAGCGTCCGTTCGAGATGGGCAACAAGGTCATGCACGCCATCTACGACATGAAGACCGGCGGCGAGCCCCCGGCGGACCCGACCTACACCGGCCTTGACGTCTGCACGCCGAAGAACGTCGATACCTGCATCGGCGGCTGATCCCCTCGCAGACTTAATTCTCGGGGCGGGCGGGAAGCAATTCCCGCCCGTTTCCGTTCCGAGCATGCCATAACGGCGCACATGACCATGGACATCGATGCTACTGGACCGCCCCGTGACTTCGAGGGCCTCAAGGAACTGCTGATCGCCCGCCGCGAGCGTTTGCCGAAACGCCTCGTGCAGGTCGCCAGCTTCGCCCTAGAGAACCCCAACGAGATCGCCTTCGGCACCGTGGCGAGCGTCGCGGCCCAGGCCCGCGTCCAGCCCTCGACGCTGATCCGCTTCGCCCAGACGATCGGCTATGCCGGCTTCACCGACCTCCAGGAGGTCTTTCGCGCCCAGCTCAAGTCGCGTTGGCCCGACTACCGCGCGCGCATCTCGCAGATCCCCTCCCCGGCCGACCGCAGGGGCAGTGCGGCGGAGCTGATCGACGGCTTCGCCGACAGCGCCATCGCCTCGATCGAGCGGCTGCGCTCGAGCATCGCGCCGGCAAGCGTCGACCGGGCGGCGAAGATCATTGCCGAGGCCGATACGGTCTACCTGCTCGGCCTGCGACGGGCCTTCCCGGTGACTGCCTACCTCGCCTACGCGCTCGGCAAGCTCGGCATCCGGGCGGTGCTGGTCGACCAGGTGGCCGCCCTTGGTCCGGAACAGCTCGCGGGCGCCAACCGGCGCGACGTGCTGATCGCCATCAGCTTCACGCCCTACACGCCGGCGACCGTCGAGCTCGCCGCCGAGGCGGCCAAGCGCAAGGTGCCGGTCATCTCGATCACCGACAGCCCGCTTTCGCCGCTGTCACCGAGTGCCCACATCCAGTTCGAGCTGCTCGACGCCGACCACGCCGGCTTCCGCTCGCTCGCGGCAAGCATGTCGCTGGCCATGGCTCTCGTGGTCGCCGCCGGAGGCCGGCGGCAGAAATAGTGCGGGTTCGGCCCACTCCCGCCGTGCCCGGCGCGAAGCCGCTCACAGCGGGATGTTGTCGTGCTTCTTCCAGGGGTTGGAGAGCTGCTTGCGGCGCAGGAGATCGAGCGCCCGGGCGACCCGGCGACGGGTGGCGTGCGGCATGATCACCTCGTCGATATAGCCCCGCTCGGCGGCGCCGAAGGGCGACATGAAGCGCTGCTCGTACTCCTTCGTCCGCGCGGCGATCGCATCGGGGTCGCCGGCTTCCTTGCGGTAGATGATCTCGACGGCGCCCTTGGCGCCCATCACCGCGATCTGCGCCGTCGGCCAGGCATAGTTGACGTCGCCCCGCAGGTGCTTGGAGGCCATGACGTCGTAGGCGCCGCCATAGGCCTTGCGAGTGATCACCGTGATCTTCGGCACCGTGGCCTCGGCGTAGGCAAACAGCAGCTTGGCACCATGCTTGATCAGCCCGCCATACTCCTGCGCCGTGCCGGGCAGGAAGCCGGGCACGTCGACGAAGGTCACGATCGGGATGTTGAAGCAGTCGCAGAAACGGACGAACCGCGCCGCCTTCCGCGAGGCGTCCGAATCGAGCACGCCGGCGAGCACCATCGGCTGGTTGGCGACGAAACCGACGGTCCGGCCCTCGACCCGCCCGAAGCCGACGACGATGTTCCGCGCGAAATCCGGCTGGATCTCGAAGAAGTCGCCCTCGTCGGCGACCTTGAGGATCAGCTCCTCGATGTCATAGGGCTTGTTGGCATTGTCCGGCACCAGCCGATCAAGTGACATCTCCTGCCGATCGAGGGGATCGTCCGAACCGGCTTCCGGCGTGGCGTCCCGGTTGGAGAGCGGCAGGTAGCTGAGCAGCCGCCGGATCTCGAGCAGCGCCTCGACGTCGTTGTCATAGGCACCGTCGGCGATCGCCGAACGGGTGGTGTGGACGCTCGCCCCGCCGAGCTCCTCAGGCGTCACGGTCTCGTTGGTGACGGTCTTCACCACGTCCGGCCCGGTGACGAACATGTAGCTGGTGCCGCGCACCATGAAGATGAAGTCGGTCATGGCCGGCGAGTAGACGTCGCCGCCGGCGCAGGGTCCCATGATGACGCTGATCTGGGGGATGACGCCCGAGGCGAGGACATTGCGCTGGAACACCTCGGCATAGCCGCCGAGCGCGGCGACGCCCTCCTGAATGCGCGCGCCGCCGGCATCGTAGAGGCCGACGATCGGCACCCCGGCCTTCAGCGCCATGTCCTGGATCTTGCAGATCTTCTCGGCATGGGCCTCGGACAGCGAGCCGCCGAATACGGTGAAGTCCTTGGCGAACACATAGACCGGGCGGCCGTTGACGGTCCCCCAGCCGGTGACGACGCCGTCGCCGGCGATCTTCTTCTCGGCCATGCCGAAATCGGTCGCCCGATGCTCGACATACATGCCGTATTCCTCGAACGAGCCTTCGTCGAGCAGCACGTCGATCCGCTCGCGCGCGGTCAGCTTGCCGAGCGTGTGCTGGGCCTCGACCCGGGCCGGGCCGCCGCCGGCCCGTGCCCGCGCCCGCCGCTCTTCGAGCTCGTGGAGGATCTCCTTCATGCCAGCGTTCCCCGCCCCTTGTTCGTCCTTTGGCCGCTCATATCATACCTGCCGGATCAGGGAGAGACAGGATGCGCGACGACGCGACGATTCCCGGGGCCACAACCGGCGGCGTGCGGACCGTGCTCCGGCTCGAGGGCCTGGCGCTCCTCTGCCTCGCGCTGGCCGGCTATGCCTGGATCGGCGAGCCCTGGTGGTTGCTCGCGCTGCTGCTCTTCGTGCCGGACCTCTCTTTCGCCGGCTATCTCGGCGGCCCCCACGTCGGTGCCATCGCCTACAATGCGGCCCACGCCACCATCGGCCCGATCGCCCTCTTCGCGGCGGGCATGGCGATCCCCGCCCCCCTCGTGGCAGCGATCGCCTGCATCTGGGCGGCGCATGTCGGGCTCGACCGCGCCATCGGCTACGGCCTCAAGTACGAGACGGGCTTCGCCTTCACTCATCTCGGACGCATCGGGCGGCGTCAGCCGCGCTGAGAATCGATCACGCGGGCCGCGGCACGCATGTCCTCCCAGCGCCGCTCGCGATGCGCCGCGGCCTCCTCGTCGCGCCCCCAGCGGCTGGCCTGCCAGTCCTCGTCGGCATGCGCCGCCGCCCATGCGGCCTCAGCTGTGATCTCGCCGCGGGCGAAGGCGAGCGCGATCAGCGCCGAACCCGTGAGCGTCGTCATCGAATGCAGCGCGGCTAGACCGAGCGCATCGTACCCGGCGAGGGCGTCCCGGACGGCGGCAAGCGTCTCCGGCGCCTGTGGCACATAGACGATGCCCTCGGCGAGCACGAAACGGCTGCCGAGCGCCGCCTCGCTCGCCGCAAGGATCGGACCCCACAGCGCCTCCTCGGCGGCGATCAGCGACTCCGGACCCTCGGCGCGGTAGAGCAGAAGGTCGGAGCCGGCGTGGTTGACGATGTCCTCCCGCACCGCCGCCATCTCGGCGGAGACGCGGTCGATCGCCGAGTTGACCAGCCGCGTCAGCGGCATGCGACCGGGGTCGATCTCCTCGACCTGCGCGTTCCACTCCGCGGCGAGCGCCTCGGCGAGGGCCTGCTGCGGCACGGCCAAGTGCTTGCGGGCCGGGGTGCGCGTCGGCCGCCCATCGAGCAGCACCGCGAAGCCGTCCTCCTGCGGGGCTGCCGTCGCCGCCTTGTAGAACCGCTTCGGCAGGGCGGGTCTCGCCAGCTGCTGGGCGGTGTCCGTGGCCGTCCGGTCTTCACTCATTCTCGATCTCCGCTCTTGCGGTGGACCATAGTCCCGCCCATCCGGTGGCGTCCATGGCGGGCGCGACGCGAGCCCACATGCCATGAGGCGGTCGGCAAACGTGCGTCGACCGGTCCGCCGCGCTATGCTCGCGCCCTCCCTGCCTCCCGCCCTTCCTGCCGACAAGAGGACGTCGATGAGCGAGCGAATGGACCAGAAGGCCCGCTGGAACGGACCCGGCGCCAAGGCCTGGATCACCAATCGCGACCTGCTCGATGCAATGTTCCAGCCTTTCCGCGCGATCCTCGCCGAGGCCGTGCGCCCCGGTGAAGCCGTGCTCGACGTCGGCTGTGGCACCGGCGGCACGACGCTGGCCGTCGCCAGTGCGGTCGGGCCCGCCGGCCCGGCCACCGGCGTGGATTTAGGCGACCC
>JAEVZM010000519.1 GCA_023392225.1 Pseudomonadota bacterium | reverse complement strand
CAATTCGGCTAGCCGGCCCGCCCCCGCGGCGCGATAAACCCCCCCCTCCACGCCACCGCCGCCGAGCAGGCTCTGGTTGGCGGCATTGACGATGGCATCCACCGCAAGCGTGGTGATGTCGGCGACGATCACCTCGAGGACGGGATTCGATCGACTGCCCATGCGCCTCACCTCCGTTCAGGACCATCCGGCCGGCGGGTCGCCCCGCCGGAGCGACGCTTAGCGTCACTCAAACGCGCCGGCGGCGCCGTTGATCATCGAGCACCCACTGCAACGTGTCGACGAGCGGGATCGCCGCCGACCAGCCGAGCAGCGCCTTGGCCCGGCCGGCATCGCCAACGGCGCGCGGGATGTCGCTGGCGCGCAGCCGCGCTGGATCCTGCGCGACGCTGATCGCGACCGGCGACAGTGCCAGCAGGGCGGCCAGCACGTCGCCGATCCGTCGCGGCGTGCCGGAGGCGAGATTGAGGATGGTGCCGGGCGCGATCGCCGCACCCCGCGCGATGGCGCTGACGTAGGCCCCAGCGACATCGCGCACGTCGAGGAAATCGCGCTCGGCCTCGAGATTGCCGACGGCGATCACCGGCTCGGCGTCGCCGGCCTCGATGCGCGCGACCTGCGCGGCGAAGGCGGGGATGACGAAATCCTCGGATTGCCCGGCCCCGGCCTGGTTGAACGGCCGCATGAGCAGGCAGCGCAGGCCCCGGCCGGCGAGAACGGCGAGGGCGAGGTCGCCGGCGGCCTTGGACGCGGCATAGTCGTCGAGGGGGCGCGGCAGGGCATCCTCGTCAAGCGGCTGCCCGGACCGAAAGCTCGTGCCGTAGACGAGTCCCGTGCCGGTATTGATGAGTTGGGCGTCGGGCACGATGTCTAGCATCGCTTCGCCGAGCTTGCGTACCGCGTGGAGGTGAACCTGCCAGGCCGTGTCGGGATCCCGGCTCGACAGCGCCGGCGCCGCGATGCCGGCAAGGTTGATGACGTGGCTTGGACGAAAGTCGGCGAGCGCGGCGCACGTGGCCGCCTCGTCGGACAGGTCGAGCGGCATGAACCCGGGATCGGGAACGGGTCCCCGCGACGTCGCGAGCACCTCGGCATCGCCCAACCCGGCGCGAATCGCCGACAGGATGTGGATGCCCATGAAGCCGTTGGCGCCGATGACGAGGATACGCATCACCGCCGCCGCGCCGATCAGCCAGAAAGACGCGCCAGGTCGGCGTCGACCATCTCGCGGACCAGGTCTTCGAGCGCGGTGCGCGGGGCCCAGCCGAGCCGTTCCCACGCCTTGCCCGCATCGCCGACCAGCACGTCGACCTCGGCCGGCCGGAGGAACCGCTGGTCGACCACGACATGGTTCTCCATGTCGAGCCCGGCATAGGCGAAGGCGAGCCGGCAGAAGTCGCGCACCGAGGTCGTCCGCCCGGTGGCGACGACATAGTCGTCCGGCTTGTCCTGCTGCAGCATCAGCCACATCGCCTCGACATAGTCCCGGGCGTGGCCCCAATCGCGCTTCGCATCGAGATTGCCGAGCGCCAGGCGGTCCGCCAGGCCGAGCTTGATGCGCGCCACGCCGGCGGTGATCTTGCGGGTCACGAACTCGATGCCGCGCAGCGGCGATTCATGGTTGAACAGGATGCCGCTCGAGGCGTGCAGGCCGAAGCTCTCGCGGTAGTTCACCGTCATCCAGTGGGCGTAGAGCTTGGCCGCCGCGTAGGGCGAGCGGGGATAGAACGGCGTCGTCTCGCTCTGCACCGGCTCCTGGATCAGTCCGTACATCTCGGAAGAGGACGCCTGGTAGAAGCGGGCCTCGGGGGCGACCAGCCGCGCCGCCTCCAGCACGTTGACCGCGCCGACGCCGGTGACATTGCCGGTCAGGATCGGCTGCTGCCAGGACGAGGCGACGAAGGACTGGGCGGCGAGATTGTAGATCTCCGCCGGCTGGACGTCGCGCACGATGCGGATCAGGCCGGACAGGTCGCTGAGGTTCCCATCATGCTTGATGACGTCCTGCTCGATACCGAGCCACTTGAGGCGGGCACCGATGACGTCGGCCGAAGCGCTCCGACGGAGGATGCCGTGAACCTCGTAGCCTCGGGCGAGCAGCAGCTGTGACAGGTAGGCACCATCCTGCCCGGTAACCCCGGTGATGAGGGCACGTTTCGGCGTCACGTCGCTTTCCCAGCCTCCGTTCAGCGTGGGCGCCAACCGGCCCAGACCATCCCGGCGACCACGCGGGGCCAGGCGAATCCGCTGGTATCTTACCGTCACCGGCGACGCAAGGACGGGGGCCCCGAGGCGCGGCGCGGGCCGCCTTGCACGACGGCGCGCCAGGACCAGGCCCGGCCGCCCGGAGCCGGCTCAGTCCATGTGAAAGGCTTCCTCGATCGTCTCGGTCCAGGGCGTCCCGTCGGGATTGTACTCCATGTAGGGCGCCATCATCTCCCACCAGCGCAGAATGATCGGGTCGTGCGGGGCGTCGACCGGCGCCGTGTCCCGCTCGAGATAGGCGAACAGCGTCAAGCCGTGCCGGAAGATGCTGTAGTTGCGCACGCCCTGGCGGCGCAGCAGGTCGACCAGCTCCGGCCAAATCTCGTCGTGTTTCTGCTTGTAGATGTCCTCGCAGCCCGGCTTGAGCTTCATCACGAATGCGACGCGCATCTGTCTCCTCCCCTCGGTTGACCCTTCTCTTGAGTGTGCGATGGCAGCCCCCGGCAGGCGACTGCGCACCGCTTCATGGCGCCCGCGCGAGTATCCTTCTCGCCCGGGCGACGAGCGGAGCGTCGACCATCGTCCCGTCGAGACCGGCGGCGGCGCCATCTCCCGCCGCTGCCACGACGCGCCGCGCCCATGCGAGCTCGGTCTCGGTGGGGGCGAAGGCGGCCTTCACCCAGGCCACCTGGGCAGGATGGATCGCGAGCTTGCCGCCGAAGCCGAGGCCCTTCGCGTGGCGCGCGTCACCGGTGGTCCGGGCCGGGTCGCGGAAATCGAATGAAGGTCCGTCGAGCGGCGGGGCGAGGCTGGCGAGGCGCGAGGCCAGCACCAGCGTCGAGCGGGCCAGCAGCAGCGCCTCGGCGGTATCGTCGCAGGCGATGTCGTTGCAGAAGTCGGCCGGCCCGAAGGCGAGCTGGCTCACCCTGGCAACGCGCGCGATGTCGACGGCGCGATGGATGCCGAGCGCCGACTCGAGGAGCGGGATGAAAATCCGGCCCGCGCCGAGGCGGCCGGCGAGCACGGCGACGACCCCGGGGTCCTCCGCCTTGGGCAGCATCAGGCCGAAGTCGGGCCGGGTGACGACGAGGTCCACGTCATCGGCGTGCCAGCGCGTCGCCGGCGCATTCACCCGCACGATGACCGGAACCGCAAGCGAGGCGAGCGCCGCCAGCGCCGCGCGGGCGCCGTCCTTGGCCTCGGGCGACACCGCGTCCTCGAGATCGATCACCACGGCATCGGCACCGCTCGCGGCGGCCTTCTCGAACCGCTCCGGCCGGTCGGCGGGGACGAACAGCGGCGCGACGAGCCCGCCGGCCGGACCGGGGACGATCGCCCCGTCTTGCTGCTTCACTTGAACACTCCCATCCACCGCAGGCCGAGCAAGGTCATCATCGAGGACAGAACCGTGACCCCGACCGCGATCCAGAACCCATGCGGCGAGCCGATGAACGGCGCACCATCGAGGTTCATGCCGAACAGGCCGGCGATGAGGGTCGGCGGCAGGAACAGCGCGGTCAACACGGCGAGCAGCTGGAGATGGCGGTTGGTCTCTTCGGCGACGCGGGCTCCGAGCTCGTCCTGGAGGAGCCGGGCCCGGTCGCGAAGCTCCACCACCTCGTGGTCGAGCTCGTCGAGGCGCTGGCTGAGCGAGCCCGCGGGACCCCGGAACTCGGCCATCAGTCCGCCGGCACCGCTTGCCGCAACGCGGCGGAACAGGCCGCGGAGCGCGTTGAGCCGACGATGGACTCGGACCGTGGTGAGCCGCGCATGGCCGAGACGGACCCGGTCGTCGCGATCCCCTTCCTTGAGGATCGTATCCTCGACCGCATCGATCTCCGTGCCGATCTCCTCGACCACGACGTCGATGGTCATCGCGATCTGCTCGACGATCGCCGTGACCAGCTCGACCGGCGAGGCGAAGCGCTGGCCGGCCTCGATCTGCTGGCGGATGGCCTCGACCGAGCTGAGGGCGCGCCGCCGCCCGGTGATCAGCACCCGTCCGGTCAGCACGAAGCGGACGAGGCCGAATTCCTCGGTCGGCCGGTCGAAGTCGTGCACGAGGTCGAAGAACGCCCCGGCGACGCAATCGCCGAGCGCCAGGAACTGCTGCGCATCGTCCTTGGAGAGCAGGCGCTCGATGCCCGCCTTGGGCACCAGGCCAGAGGTCGCGAGCCAGGCCTGGCTGCGCATGTCGGCGAGGTTGAAATGAAGCCAGAGCCATTGGCCGTCACCGGGCGGCTCGATGTCGTCGCCAACCGGCTCGACGCCGACGCCGGCGCACCGCACCCCCCAGACCAGGCCGGGGATGATCTCCTCGGTCACGGGCGCGGTCGGCTTGGTCCCGAGGCGGAGCTCAGCGGCTGTGGTCATTCCCGTCCGGCCGGTCGACAGAAGGCATCGGGAGCATAGTGCGCCGCCGGGCCTCGCCTCAATAACCGAGCGGCGCGGATTCGACCACGCCCCAGCCCAGGATGACGACATAGGCGGCGGCCGCGGCGCGCGGGACCCGCCGCCCGCCGAGAAAACCGGCGAGAGGGATGACGGTCAGCACCAGGTTGATCCGCACTGACTCGGTGAGCAGCCCCTCGTGCCAGAGCTCGGGATTGGCCGCCATGGTGATGGCGTTGAATGCCGCCAGCGCCAGCAGCGCCCAGCGGCCGTCCCGCTCGAAACGGGTACTGAGCGTGTCACCCTTGGGAAGCGGGCGAAGGGGCAGGACGAATGCGGCGGCGAGGACCAGCGACAGTACCAGGCCGGCGAGCAGCACGAGGGCGAGGGGCGTCCAGCCGCTGACGACCCGGCCAGCCGCCGCGAGCGACCACCAGAACGCGACGAGCTGAAGGAGGACGGCGCCGGCCCAGGCAAGCGATGCGGCGTCGCCCCGGTCATGCCAGCCAGACCACAGCACGACCATCACCCCGACCAGCAGGCGCAGAGCGCCGAGGCCGAGGACCAGCGAGACGATGACGAGTATCCAGTGAACGTTCTCCAAGAGAGGCGCGCTTCGCTCGTTCGAGTGCCGATCCCGGGCCGATCGTCGGCCCCGGCGTGGGGCTCAGCCGAAGGGTGTCGCGACGAGCCGGGACGGTCGCCGGATGTTGACATCCACCTTGGTGACGCGTCGATCCGGATTGTCCCGGTCGAAATAGGCAACCATGCGCCGCCGCCTCGAGAACGGCTCGCGCACCACGATGCGATAGTTCGGCTTCCGGCCGAACCATGCGGCCAGCTTCACGGCGTCGACAGGATCGTGGACGTGATCCTCGTTGCTCTTCTCCCAGCGATAGGGAACGGAGACGACGAGATGGCGCGCGGTGGCGAGGAGCTTCTGCGCGAAGGCCTCCACCTCGGGGATGTGCTCGAGCACCTGGAGGCACAGGCCGAGATCGAAGTCGCCATCCACATCGACGGAGAGGAAGTCGCCGGTCACGGACTCGACGCCCGGCGCGGCATAGGGCCGCCGGAGGTCAACGGAGACCTTGCGTGGAATCCAGTCGAGCCATTCGAGATAGGGGCATCCGTTGGATCCCACGTCGATGACGCTCTGCGCGTCGCATCCGACGACGCGGGCGATGAAGAAGACGTACTGGAGATAGAGCGAATCGGCCCGGCGGCTCCAGTAGGCGTCGGGGTTCTCCTCCTGCCCTGCCTCGGCTGCCTGTTCCATGCGCGCCCTCCCAGCGCGACCGCTCCGCCACAGAGGATAGCCCATGTCCCGCGGGAGATGACAGGGGCATCCGGCGTCTCGCGCGGCGGACTATCGCTATGAGCGCCGCGGGTCGTCGTCGCTGCCGCGCAGCGCCTCGATCGCCGCCATCCGGGACCGGGCCTCGGCCCCGCGCCGGCTGGTGACGTCGGCGACGAGGGCCTCGATCAGCGCCAACAGCGCCACGCTCGAATCCCACGCCGAGGGCGCCGCGACGCGCGCCGGCAGCACGTGGCGGGCGTGCCGTGCGACCGGCGACAGCCACTGGTCGGTGAGCAGCACCACCGCCACCCGCCGCTTGGCCGCCTCGGCAGCGAGCGCGACCAGGTCGCTCTGGTAGCGGCGGATGTCGATCAGGAACAGGACGTCGCGGCTGCCCATGTCGAGCAGCTGGTCCTGCCAGTTGGCGCGCTGCCCAGCGAGGTGGCCGACATTGGGCCGGACGATGCGGAGATGGGCGGTCATGTAGAGAGCGAGCGCATCGGTGAACCGCCCGCCGAGGAGATGCAGCGGCCGGCGCGGATCGGCGAGAAGCGTCGCCACCGCCTCGAACTCGCCTGCCGGCAGGCGGCGGAAGGTCTCCCCGACATTGCCGGCGACGGCGTCGGCGAAACCGGCCCGGGGGTGACGCCGTGCCACCGCCGCGCTGGCATCGGCCTTCTCGAGCGGCGACAGGAGCCGGGCCTCGACCTCGGCCATCAGCCGTCGCTGGAAATCGGCATAGGAGGCGAAGCCGAGGCGGGCGAGGAAGCGCAGGATCGTGGGCGCGCTGACGCCGGCCTGCCCGGCGAAGCGGGACACCGTCTCGAGCCCGAGCAGCGGATAGCTGGCGAGCAGCGCCTGTGCGGCCTTGCGCTCGGACGGCGTGAGGGTAGGCATGGCGTCGCGGATCGCGTCCATGACCAGCGCGTCGGCGCCCTTCACACGCTTGCGGGATGCCACGGCTCGCCTTTCGGTTGACAATCGACCCTGCTCCGGATCAGATTTTACAGAAGTGGCGTGGGGATGCCACTCTGTAACGGATTTTCCGGCCAGCGATGGCGGCGAGGGGTGGGGCATGGCGGTAGAGGGCCAGGCGCCAGTGCACGACGAGAACCCGGACGGTGCCTCGCCGTTCGTGATCGTCTGCGACCACGCCTCGCATCGCATGCCGCCCGGCTGCGGGACCCTCGGACTGCCGCCCGAAGCGCTTCTCGCCCACATCGCCTGGGACCCCGGTGCCCTGCCTGTCGCCCGCCGGCTCGCGGGCCGCCTCGACGCGACGCTGCTCTGGCCCGATGCCTCCCGCCTCATCATCGACTGCAACCGCGCGCTCGATGCGCCCGACCTGATCCCGACCTCGGGCGAGGGACGCCCCGTCCCCGGCAACCAGGACATCGATGATGGCGAGCGGCAGCGGCGCATCGCGGCGATCCACCTGCCCTATCACGCGGCGATAGAGCGCTGCCTCGAGCGGCGCGCGGCGCGACGCCAGCCGACGGCGATGGTCGCCATCCACACCTTCACCCCGGTCTTCTTCGGTCGCCCCCGGCCGTGGCAGATCGGCATCCTGTTCGACGACGACCGGCGCCTCGGCGATCCGATCGTCACCGCCCTCGCCGCCGACCCGAGTCTCGCCGTCGGCGTCAACGAGCCGTATTCGCC
>JAEVZM010000478.1 GCA_023392225.1 Pseudomonadota bacterium | reverse complement strand
GTGTAGAGCTGCTCGACATAGCCGAGCTTCTCCGGCGTCTGCTCCTTCACCCAGGCCCGGAGGCCCATGTCCAGCGTGCGGTGGACGATCGGGTCGAAGGGGCCGAAAGGCAGGCCGACCGGCTCGCTCGCGTCGTCGGAGGCGACGACGAGGATCAGCGGCTCCCGCTCCAGCACGGCGACGATCGCCGCCGTGAGGCCGATCTCGATCGGGGGGCGGCTGACCTCCTTCAAGCCCGGCTACTCCACGAGCGCGAGGGAGAAGGGGACGTTTTCCGAGGCGAACGTGCCGCGACCGATGGCGCGCACGGCATCGACCATCCGCCCCTGCCGGCCGAGCAGGTCGTCGGCGATCGCGACCAGCCGCGCATTGGGCGTGGCGATCGGCGAGGCGGTGCGGAGGCGCCGCGCGATGTCGGCCTCGTCACGGTCGGGCTTGAGCGCGCAGAGCGTGATGTAGGCGGCCGCGGTCGAGCGGCTTATGCCGGCGAAGCAGTGGACCACGATGGGGCGGACCGGGTGCCAGCCGCCGACGAAATCCACCAGCGTCTCGACGTGCTGCGCGCCCGGCAGGATCATCCCGTCCATCGGCTCGACGATGTCGTTGATGCCGAGGAACAGGTGGTTCTCGGCCGGGATCGTGTCGGGGCGCGTTACCGGCGTCCCGTCGTTGATCAGGCTGACGAGGTGACTCGCGTCCGTGCTCGCCACGGTTTCGGCGATGCGGGACAATGGGCAGACATAGACGTGCGGCATGGAGACTCCGGTTACGCGCGTGGCCGGCGATTTTAGGCCGGCGGCGCGCTCCGGTCACGCACTGGCTTCGGCGAACAGCGTCCGGAAGTGGGCGAGGAAGCGCTTCTCGGCCGTGGTCGGTGGCCAGGGCGTCAGGTCGAGCCGGTCGGGATCGATGCCGCGCGGGCTGCCGAAGAACTTCCGCGCCTCGGCCTCGTTGAAGCCGGCGAGGCGGGTCGCCTCGTAGTAGGCGGCGATCCGGTCGGCGGCCTTGACCTGGGCCGTCAGTTTCGCCGGCAGCGGGGTCGGGACGCCGAAGCGGCGATGGATGGCCGCCAGCAGCCGCGCCTCGATCGTCTTGTACTCGCCGCCGAGCAGCGCCTTGAACGGCGAGATCAGGTCGCCGATGACGTATTCCGGCGCGTCGTGAAGCATCATCGCGAGCCTGCCGACGGCGTCGAGCCGGGGCGTCGTCATGCGGGCGATGGTCTCGACCAGGATGCTGTGCTGGGCGACCGAGAAAGGATGGGAGCCGGCAGTCTGTCCGTTCCAGCGGGCGACGCGAGCGAGCCCCCGCGCGATGTCGGCGATCTCGACGTCGAGCGGCGACGGATCGAGCAGGTCGAGCCGGCGACCGGAGAGCATCCGCTGCCAGGCGCGGTGAGGGGCGTTGGGTCTGTCGGGCATCTTGCGGTCCTGATGGGCCGCGCCATGCTGGCCGATTCGCCGTGTCGGCGAAACGGATGCGGGGAGGCCCGCGTGCGGATCGCGGGCCTCCCCTTCAGCCGCAGTCTTGTCGCCACTCAGGAGGAAGGAAGGATGAGCGGGCGGCCGTTGAGCGGCTGGACCGGACGGGCATTGCCGTGGAGGACGATCGCCAGCTGGCCGATCTGCTCCTTGGATGCGGTGATCGGCTGCTTGAGCACGTGCCAGGCGACGCCCTCGGTGCAGGGCGGCGTGGTGAGCGAGCCCATGTAGCGGTAGACCGACATGTCCTTGGGCAGCATGGCCACGAGGTCGACGGCGACGTCGCTGTAGGTCTCGGCGGGCGTGGTCGTTGCCGGCAGGTGCGAGAGAACCGCGGCGAGCGCGGGATTCTCGGCGCCCTCGACAACGAAGACGCCAAGCACGGCGAGGCTTCCATCGTCCGACTTGTGAACGAAGTGGGCCTCGATCGGTGCCGGCCGGCCGTCGATCACGTGTTCGCTCGGCGCGTGGAAGTGGACCTGGACGAGATTGTAGGTGGTGCCGCCGGAGACCAGCGTGCCGGCCGCATCGGCGGCGATCTGCACGGTGTGGCCGTTGTTGAGGACGGTGAGCGGAACGGAGGAATAGGCCGCGTCGATGTGGAACGCCGTCTCGCTCCCCTCGGCGGAGAGGTCGATCGGCGACTGCAGCTTGCCCGTCGAGCAGGCGGCGTAGGCGGGGTCGAGGGTCCCCCAGTGGACCGGCCCTTCCTCGCCCGAGTAGGTCCAGTGCGGTGCCTCGCCGGCGAGCGCGCCGCCGGTGGCGCACGTCATGAGAACGGCGACGGTGGAAAGCAGTCTTTTCATTGTGGGTCGAGCTCCGACCGCGATCGGACGTTGGCGGGATCGTCGCTGGGGCGGAGGATCGCTACTCCGTCAGCAGCGCGATCATGCCGTCCGATGCTGTCGCGAGGCTTGCGTCGTCTGCCTCAGGCCGCGCCATCCCGGCCGGAGACGGGCCAGTCGAAGCCGGCCCAGGCGGGAATCGAGAGCGTCACGGGGGTGCCGGCGGCCATCAGCGGCACGCCGGCATCGCGCGCCTCCTGCGCCCGGTCGAGGCGCACGATCGCGACCCCGAGGTCGCCCTGGGCCGATCCGACGGTCCCGACCGGCACCTCGCCCGCGGTGATGGTGGCGCCCGGCGCCAGACTGTCGGCGCGCACGGCGACCGGTCGGCGCCGGGC
>JAEVZM010000465.1 GCA_023392225.1 Pseudomonadota bacterium | reverse complement strand
CCCAAACCCCCCCCCCGCATAACCCTCCCCCACGCCCCCCAAACCCCGCCCCACGACCCGGTCTCCGGCCGGACCGTCGCCGCTCTATTGCGGTGCAGCGACAGATGGTGCGTCCCTCCATATAGCGAGAGGGCGACCCCGGTCCAGACCCGCGGCATAAGGGAACCTTGCTTTTCCGCGGGGGACGGCCTATCTCAACCGCAATCATCCCCAAGATTTACGCGCCAGGAGACCGAGATAGATGGCCCGCGTCACGGTTGAGGACTGCATCGACAAGGTCGATAGCCGCTTCGAGCTCGTCCTGCTCGCCGCCCACCGCGCCCGCATGATCTCGAGCGGCTCGCCGCTCACGCTCGATCGCGACAACGACAAGAACCCCGTCGTCGCGCTGCGCGAGATCGCCGACGAGACGGTGGCGCCCGACGACCTCCGCGAGGAGCTGATCCACTCGCTCCAGAAGTACGTCGAGGTCGACGAGCCGGAGCCGGAGCCGGTGCCGATGATCGCCTCGTCGAAGTCCGGCGAGGACGATTCGGGCGACATGGCCTTCGACCGCATGTCGGAGGAGGACCTGCTGCGCGGTCTCGAGAGCATGGTTCCCCCGGACAAGACCGAGGATTTCTAGGCCACGGCCTGGAGCATGACGATTGGAACGGGGTCCGGCCACGCCAGCCGGGCCCCGTTTCCGTTTTACGAACGCCATCCCGGGCCGCCCGGCTCGGCCTCCGGCAACGTCGGGGTGCTACCGCGGCCCGGTCACGGACGGATGAGGGGCGATGTTCGCGCAGCTCGGTATCGGCGCCCTGATGATCGGGGTCACCACGATCATCCATGCGAGCTTCATGGTGGCCGCCGTCGGCACGGTCGGCTGGGTCCTGCATCACGCGCGGTTGCCGCTGCCGCACTGGAAGGCCGCGGTCGTGGTCTCCTCGTTCGTGCTGCTGATGTTCGGCGCGGTGGTGGTCGAGGTCTGGGCCTGGGCGCTCCTGTTCGTCTGGGGCGGCGTCCTGCCGACGCTCGAGGAGGCGACCTACTTCGCCGTCGTCACCTTCTCCACCCTCGGCTATGGCGACATCGTGCTGGGGCCTGACTGGCGGCTGCTCGGCTCGCTGGCCGCGGTCAACGGCGTCATCGTGTTTGGCTGGACCACGGCGCTGGTGTTCATCGTCGTCCAGAAGGTCTACAGCCGCGACGGCAAGGGCATCCAGTTCTGAGCATGGCGACCGGAGCCGACGGTTGGTCGCGGCTTTGATTGGCCGGTAAGGATTTCGCCTACTATATTCGCTGCACACGTGTTTTTCCGGTCGCTCCGGCGGCCGCAGGGTTTCGGGCCGAAGCGCCATGATGCGCCAGTACGAGCTTGTCGAGCGGGTCACCAGCTACAATCCGTCCGCGGACGAGAACCTGCTGAACAAGGCCTATGTCTACGCCATGCAGAAGCATGGCTCGCAGAAGCGCGCCAATGGCGACCCCTATTTCTCCCATCCGCTCGAGGTGGCCGGTATCCTCACCGAGCTGAAGCTCGACGACGCGACCATCGCCGCCGCGCTCCTCCACGACACCATCGAGGATACCGATGCCACCCGGTCGGAGATCGACGCGACCTTCGGCGAGGACATCGGCCGTCTCGTCGAGGGACTGACCAAGATCCAGAAGCTCGACCTCGTCTCCAAGAAGGCGGCGCAGGCCGAGAACCTCAGGAAGCTCCTGCTCGCGATCTCGGAAGACGTCCGGGTCCTCCTCGTCAAGCTCGCCGACCGCCTCCACAACATGCGCACCCTCGAGTTCATGCCCGAGGAGTCGCGCAAGCGGAATGCCGAGGAGACGCTGGAGATCTACGCTCCGCTGGCCGGGCGGATGGGCATGCACGACATGCGCGAGGAGCTCGAGGAGCTCTCGTTCCGCGTCGTCAACCCCGAGGCCCATGCCACCATCACCGAGCGTCTCGGCGAGCAGCGGCAGCGCAACAGGAAGCTGATCGCGCGGATCGAGCGCGAGCTCGCCGAGGGCCTCGCCGAGAAGGGCATCACGGCCACGGTCTCGGGACGCGAGAAGCGGCCCTATTCGATCTTCCGCAAGATGGAGCGGAAGGCGGTGAGCTTCGAGCAGCTCTCCGATATCATCGGCTTCCGGGTGATTGTCGGCACCGTGGCGGAGTGCTACGCGGCGCTCGGTGTCGTCCACTCGACCTGGCCGGCGGTGCCGGGCCGCTTCAAGGACTACATCTCGACGCCCAAGCAGAACGACTACCGCTCGCTCCACCCCACCGTGATCGGGCCCGGCCAGCAGCGCGTCGAGCTGCAGATCCGGACCACGGACATGAACAGCGTCGCCGAATACGGCATCGCCGCCCACAGTCTCTACAAGGACGGGATCGCCCGGCCGAAGACGAACGGCGCCAATGGCCACGCGCCGGGCAAGAGCGACGAGATCCACGCCTATCAATGGCTCCGCCGCACCATCGAGATGCTGGCCGAGGGCGATACGCCCGAGGAATTCCTCGAGCACACCAAGCTCGAGCTGTTCCAGGACCAGGTGTTCTGCTTCACCCCCAAGGGCCGGCTGATCGCGCTGCCGCGCGGGGCGACGCCGATCGACTTCGCCTATGCCGTCCACACCGACATCGGCGACACCTGCGTCGGCGCCCGCATCAATGGCCGCACCATGCCGCTGATGACCGAGCTCCACAACGGCGACGAGGTCGAGATCATCCGCTCCAAGGCGCAGGTTCCCTCGGCGGCCTGGGAATCGATGGTGGTCACCGGCAAGGCGCGCTCGGCGATCCGCCGGGCGACGCGGGCGGCGGTGCGCCGGCAATATGCCGGCCTCGGCCGCCGCATCCTCGACCGCGCCTTCGAGCGGGCCCGCCGCCCGCTCGACGCCGGCATGCTGCAGGCGGTGCTGCCGCGACTCGCCCAGACCAATCTCGAGGACATGCTGGCGGCGGTCGGGCGCGGCGAGATCCCGTCCTACAACGTCGTCAAGGCCGTCTATCCCGAGCACAATGACGACAAGCCGGTGCCGAAGGTCGAGAGCACCGAGGAGGGCTGGTTCGGGCTGCGCCGGGCCGGCCTCAAGTTCAGCGTCCCCGGCCTTGCCCGCAAGACCAAGCCCGGCGGCAAGCGACGGCGCAAGCGCTCGATCCCGATCCGCGGCCTCACCGGCGACATGCCGGTCCGCTTCGCCGAGGGCGGCGCCCTGCCAGGCGAGCGCATCGTCGGTATCGCCGTCCCCGGCGAGGGGGTCACCATCTACCCGATCGGCGCCCAGGCGCTGAAGGCGTTCGACGACCAGCCCGAGCGCTGGCTCGACGTGCGCTGGGACGTCGAGGAAGTGAAGAACGAGCGCTTTCCGGCACGGATCGAGGTGACCGCCATAAATGAGCCGGGTACACTTGCCCAAATCGCGCAGGTGATCGCGGACACGGCCGCCAATATCTCCAATCTCCGGATCACCAAGGCGGCATCCGACTTCTCGGTCATGGTGATCGACGTGGAGGTTTTCGACGTGAAGCATCTCACCCGGCTCGTCACCCAACTTCGGGCCAAGCCCGTGGTCAGCTCGGTCACCCGCATCTATGGCTGACGGCGCGATGACCGTGGCCGAGGTGCTCGGCGTCTTCCGCGAGGCCGGCGCGATCCTCGAGGGCCATTTCATCCTGTCGTCCGGCCTCCGCAGCCCCGTGTTCCTGCAGAAGGCGCGGGTGTTCATGTATCCCGACAAGACCGAGAAGCTGTGCCGGGCGCTCGCCGCGAAGATCGAGGCGGCGGGCCTCGGCGAGCTCGACTTCGTGATCTCGCCGGCGATCGGCGGCATCGTGCCGGGCTACGAGACCGCCCGGCAGCTCGGCCTCCGCGCCATGTGGGTGGAGCGCGAGGGCGGCGAGTTCCGGCTGCGCCGGTTCGAGCTGCCAGAGGGCGCGCGGGTCATCGTCGTCGAGGACATCGTCAGCACCGGCCTCTCGATCCGCGAGGCGATCGCGGCGATCCGCAAGCTTGGCGGCGAGGTGGTGGCGGCAGCCTGCCTGATCGACCGTTCGGCCGGGGAGGCCGACATCGGCGTGCCCCTTGTGGCGCTCGCCGACTACAAGGTGCCGGCCTATCCGGCCGACCAGCTGCCGCCGGAGCTCGCGGCGATCCCGCCCGTCAAGCCCGGCAGCCGGGGGCTCGCCTGAGCCATGCTGTTCCAGCGCCGGGATCCGCTCAGTCTCCAGGACCGCATGCGGCTGTTCATCTGGCCGCCGGGCGGCTGGATGCGCAGCATCCGCTACTTCGGCAAGCGGGTGATCCGGCTCGGCGACAGCCCGCACGCCATCGGCCTCGGCTTCGCCTGCGGCGTGGCCGTGTCTTGGACGCCCTTCGTCGGCTTCCACTTCCTGATGAGCGCCTTCCTCGCCTACGTCATCCGCGGCAACCTGATCGCCTCGGCGATCGGCACCGCGGTCGGCAATCCGCTGACCTTCCCGGCGATGTGGTGGCTCGCCTACGAGCTCGGCCACCGGATCCTCGGCACCCAGCCCGGCCACATGCCGCTGCCGGGGGCGGAGGGGGCGCCGCCCTGGTACGACATCCTGCCGATCCTCAAGCCGATGCTGATCGGCGCCGTGCCGCTCGGCCTCGTCTCGGGCTTCGCCGCCTACCTGATCGTCAAGGTGCTGGTGCGCACCTACCAGCATGCCCGACGCCGCCACATTCTCGCCAGTCGCGGCGTCGGGCGCCCGGCCGAATGAGGCCGCGGGGGCGATGATCGTCGGCACCGGCAACGACCTGATCGACATCACCCGCATCGAGAGGACGCTGGCGCGGCACGGCGAGCGCTTTATCGCCCGGGTCTTCACCGCGATCGAGATCCGGAAATCCGAGCGCCGGCAACAGCGGGCGGCATCCTATGCCAAGCGCTTCGCCGCCAAGGAGGCCTGCGCCAAGGCGCTGGGCACCGGTCTCAGCCAGGGGGTCTTCTGGCGCGACATGGGGGTGTGCAACCGGCCGTGGGGCCAGCCGACCATGGCGCTCACCGGCGGCGCCGCCGAGCGGCTTCGGACGCTGGTCCCGGCCGGGCACAAGGCCGTGATCCACCTCACCATCACCGATGAATTTCCGATCGCTCAGGCCTATGT
>JAEVZM010000434.1 GCA_023392225.1 Pseudomonadota bacterium | reverse complement strand
ACCGCGGCCCCGGGTGACTCGGACGCGGCGGCTCTGGCACTCCGCAAGGTCGCCCACAAGGCGCTGGCCGATGTCGGCGAGCACATCAGGGCGCTCCGCTTCAACGTCGCGGTGGCCCGCATCTACGAGCTCACCAACGCCATCTCGGCCGCCTCGTCGCGCGCCGAAGGCGAGAGCGCGGCGATTGCGCACGCGCGGCGCGAATCGATCGAGATCCTCGTCCGGATGATGGCACCGATGATGCCGCATCTCGCCGAGGAGTGCTGGAGGGTGCTCGGCCACGACGAGATGGTGGCGATGGCGCCCTGGCCGCAATTCCAGGCCTCGCTTCTCGACGAAGACGTGGTAACCTATCCCGTGCAGGTGAACGGAAAGAAACGCGCCGAATTGACAATTGCCGTCGATGCGTCTCAAGCTGACGTGGAGAAGGCGACGTTGGCGCTGGAAGCCGTTCAGCGTGCGCTCGGGGGAAAGGCACCGAAAAAGATCGTGGTCGTGCCGAAGAGGATCGTCAATGTCGTCGTCTGACCGCGGCAGCCGGCCAAGCCGCCGGCTCGGTGCCTTGGGGATTCTCGGCGCCGCGCTCCTGCTCGGCGCCTGCTCGGTGCAGCCGCTCTACGGGCCGTCCAACTTCACCGACGGCAGCGCCGTCCAGAAGACACTGACGCGTATCTCGGTCGGACCGGTCGACGACCGCGTCGCCCAGCAGGTCCGCAACCGCGTCATCTTCCAGATGGCCGGCGGCAAGGAGATCGTCGACCCGCTCTATCACATGACGCTGACGGTCACGTACCGCCGCGACGGGCTCGGCATCACCACCACCGAGGCCTCGCCGGTCTATTCGGTCGTGGTGCAGGCGACCTTCACGGTGAAGAAGGTCGGCAGCGACGAGACGCTCATCACCGGCACCGCCCGGGCGAGCGCGTCGTACAACTACGTCAACTCGATGTACAACAATGCCCGCGCCGAGATCGACGCGCAGAACCGCGCCGCCGAGCAGGTCGGCAACGAGATCGCGGTCCGGGTCGCCACCGCCGTCGCCGCGGGCAGCTAGGCCCTTGGGGCCATCCCTTGGTTGAGGTCAAGACCGATATCGACCGGCTGCTGGCGCGATCCGACGTCCGCCTGCTGCTGATCCATGGCAACGACATCGGACTGGTGGCCGAGCGTGCCGCCGCGTTCGTCCGCACCGTGCTCGGCGATTCCACCGATCCACTCGGCCTGATCCGGCTCGACGCCTCCGAGATCGCCGCCGACCCCGCGCGGCTCGCCGACGAGGCCTATGCGATCCCGATGTTCGGCGGCCGCCGCTGCATCGAGCTCCGCGTCTCGGGCAACTGGCAGGTGCTGCCGGCGATCCAGCCGCTCATGGCCGAGCCGCCGGTCGATTCAGCCCTCGTCGTGACCGCCGGCGATCTCCGCAAGACCGCCCCGATCCGCAAGCTCTTCGAGCAGGCGAAGAACGCCTATGCCATCGCCTGCTACGCCGACGACGGCAAGGCACTCGACCGGGTGATCGACGAGGAGGCGGGCCGCGCCGGGCTGACCGTCGCCCCCGATGCCCGCGCCGCGCTGAGGCAGCTGATCGGCAGCGACCGCATGGCGAGCCGCGGCGAGGTGGCCAAGCTCTGCCTCTATGCCGAAGGGACCGGCGCGATCACCCTCGAGGACGTGCGGGCCGTGGTCGGCGATGCCTCGGCCTATGCCGTCGACGAGGCGGTGGACGTCGCGGCGGCCGGCGACGCGGCGGGTTTCGAGCGGCTCTACCGCCGCCTGACCGCGGCCGGCACCGCGTCCTTCACCGTCGCCGGCGCCGCCCAGCGCCATTTCGACATGCTGCACCGGGCCCGCGCGCTGGTCGATGCCGGCGCCGCGCCGGAGGCCGCCCTCGGGCCGAGCGTGTTCTGGAAGCGGAAGGCCGCGCTGACCGCACAGGTGCGCAGCTGGTCGCTGCCGCGCATCGAGCGGGCGCTCCTGATCCTCGACCGCACCATCATCGACAGCCGCCTCAAGGCCAACATCGCCGACGAGGTGGTTGGCCAGGGCATGCTAATGATCGCCGCGATCGCCCGGTCGGCGCGCCGCGGGGGCTGAGGAGACACTCAGGCCCGCCCGGCGACGTCGAGGAGGGTGTGGAGGAGGAGGTTGGCGCCAGTCTCGATGTCCGCCCAGCGCGTGTCCTCCTCCGGCGCATGGCTGATGCCGCCGATACTCGGCACGAAGATGAGGCCGGCCCGGGTCAGCGCGGCGAGGAACTGGGTGTCGTGCCCGGCCCCGCTCTGCATGAGCCGGTAGCGAAGCCCGAGCGCCTCGGCCTGCCGTCGGATGGCGGCCACGATCCCGGGATCGCAGGGCTTCGGATCTAGCCAGCTCTGCTCGTCGATGGCGAGGCCGAGGCCGGCATCGCCGGCGATCGCGCCGAGCACCTCTCGCGCGCGCTCGGCGAGGCGGACCATCACGTCACGGTCCGTGTCGCGGCCGATCAGCGTGAACACGGCCTCGCCGGGGATTGTGTGGGGGTGGTTGGGCCGCAGCGCCACCGAGCCGATGGTGACGCGGCTCTGGTCGGTGCCGACCTCGGCGATGGTCTCCGGAATCCGGCAGGCGAAGGCCGCGAGCCCGGCGAAGGCGTCCCTCCGAAGCTCCATCGGCGTCGTGCCGGCATGGTTGGCGACGCCGGTGAGCGTGATCGACCACTTGAAGACGCCGGAGATCGCCTCGACGATGCCGACCGGGATGCCCTCGGCCTCGAGCACCGGACCCTGCTCGATGTGGAGCTCGAGGAAGGCCTTGACGTCGCGCCTGTTGCGGGCGGCGCTCGCCACGGCCTCGGGGTCGAAGCCTTGTGCCCGCAGCGCATCGACCAGCATGACGTCATCCTCGTCGCGGGCAGCACGGAACCAGGCGTCGTCGATCACCCCGGCGAGTGCCTGGGCGCCGAGCATGCCACCAAAGCGTCCCTCCTCCTCGGCGGTAGCGATCACCTCGATCGGGGCGGCTGGTGCGATGCCCGCCTCGATCAGGGTGCGCACGCATTCGAGCGCCGCGCTCACCCCGAGCGCCCCGTCGAAGAAACCGCCCATCGGCACCGTATCGAGATGCGAGCCGACCATCACCGCCGGCCCCGCGCCCACGGGCCAGCGACCGGAGAGGTTGCCCACCGCGTCCATCGATACCGCGAGGCCAAGCGCTTCCATCCGCGCGGCCGTGTGGGCCCGCGCCGCCATGTCGGCGTCGGAGTAGCCCGGGCGGTTGATGCCCGGCACGCCGTCGATACGGCCGATCTCCGCCAGGTCCGTCATCTCCTGGCGAAGGCGTTCGAGGTTGATCGCGGGCGCAGCGCGGTTGGACGGCACAGGCATCCCTCCCTGTTTCTGCCTGCTCCGACAAACGAGCAGCATTTAAGAGCGTTGCCTGCATAATAATCATTATTAATTATTGCATTCAATCAATTCACTATGATTGAATGGGTGGCCTGTTCAAAACTCGAGGAGACCACCCCATGGCCTCGTTCACCAAAGCCCTCGCCGGGCTCGCGCTCGCCGTCGGCATCGCCGCCGGCCTGCCGGCCCAGGCGCAGACGCCGCCCAACGTCCTGATCGTGGGACAGATCGCGGAGCCTAAGTCGCTCGACCCGAGCGTCGACACCGCGGTCAACGACTTCCGCATCCTGATGAACATGTATGACGGCCTGGTCCGCTATAAGGACGGCACGCTGGAGCCCGAGCCGGCGCTGGCGGAGTCCTGGGACATCTCCGACGACGGCCTGACCTACACCTTCCACCTTCGCGAGGGCGTCAAGTTCCACGACGGGACGCCGTTCAATGCCGAGGCGGTCAAGTTCACCTTCGACCGGATGCTCGACGAGAGCCATCCGTTCCACGGCACCGGCCCGTTCCCGCTCGCCTTCTTCTTCTCGGCCATCGAGTCGACCACCGCGGTCGACGCCCAGACCGTCGAGTTCAAGCTCAACGCGCCCTACGCCCCGTTCCTCTCCAACCTCGCCTATCCGGCCGGGCTGATCGTCTCGCCGACCGCGGTGGAGAAGTACGGCGAGGACTTCGGCCGCAATCCGTCGGGCACCGGCCCCTTCAAGTTCGAGAACTGGGACTCCAACACCAGCGTCGTCATCACCCGCAACGAGGACTACTGGGACGGCGCGCCGCCGCTGGAGGCCGTCGTCTACCGCCCGATCACCGATGCCAATACCCGCGTCGCCGAGATGCTGTCGGGCGGCATCGACCTGATGGTCGAGGTTCCGCCGGACAATCTCAGCCAGTTCCGCGACGACGACCAGTTCAAGGTCTATGAGCAGGCCGGGCCGCACCTGTGGTTCCTCATCCTCAACACCAAGGAAGGCCCGTTCGCCGACAAGCGGGTGCGCCAGGCGGTCAACTACGCGATCGACAAAAAGACGCTGGTCGAGAACGTGCTCCAGGGCACGGCCGAAGTCGCCGCCGGCCCGACCCCGCCGGCCTTCGCCTGGGCCTATGACGAAGCGCTCGAGCCCTACCCCTACGACCCGGAGAAGGCGAAGGCGCTGCTCAAGGAGGCCGGTGCCGAGGGTGCCAAGCTCACCTTCTACGTGACCGACGGCGGCTCGGGCATGCTCGATCCCGTCGCCATGGGCACGGCGATCCAGGCCGACCTTGCCAAGGTCGGGCTCGACGTCAAGATCGAGACCTACGAGTGGAACACCTTCCTCGGCGAGGTGAACCCGGGCCTCGAGGGCAAGGCCGACATGGCCGAGATGGCGTGGATGACCAACGATCCCGACACGCTGCCCTACCTTGCGCTCCGCACCGACGCCTTCCCCGACAAGGGCGGCTTCAACTCCGGCTACTACTCGAACCCGGAGGTGGATGCGCTGCTCGAGAAAGCCCGCACCGCCACCGACCAGGCGGAGCGCGCCACGCTCTACAAGGAGATGCAGACGATCGTCCAGGACGATGCCCCCTGGGCTTTCATCGCCAACTGGAAGCAGAACGCGGTCTCGACCGCGGCGGTGAAGGACTTCGCGCTGCAGCCGTCCGTCTTCCTGATGCATCGGGGCGTGTCGAAGGTCTGAGCCACCGCTCCCGGGGCGGGCCGTGCCAGCGGCCCGCTCCGTCCACCCGCGGTGACCACTTCGGCGCACCGCCAGCGGAGGGGCGGAGTTGCTTGCCTATATACTCAAGCGCCTGCTTGCCCTCATCCCGATCCTGATCGGGCTGACCATCATCGTCTTCCTGATGCTCGCTGCCATCCCCGGCGGCACCGCGGTCGCCATCCTCGGCCCGCTCGCCTCGCCCGAGGCCGTCGCCAAGCTCAACGCCGAGCTCGGCCTCGACCAGCCGCTCGTCGACCAGTACCTCACCTGGATGGGCAACCTCCTCCACGGCGACCTCGGCCGGAGCTACAGCCTCAAACGGCCGGTGGTGGACGAGATCTTCGAGCGCTTCGGCGCGACCGCGATCCTCGCCGGCACCTCGCTCGTCCTCTGCTCGATCTTCGGCCTCGTCGCCGGCGTCGTCTCGGCGGTGCGCCAGTTCGGCTGGGCCGACCGCGTCATCACCTTCATCGTGCTGATCGGCATCTCGATCCCCTCGTTCTGGCTGGGCCTCCTGCTGATCATGCTGTTCGCGGTCGAGTGGCGGATCTTCCCGCCGAGCGGCATGTACCTCGCCTATGGCGGCGGCGGCTTCCTCGACCTCCTCAACCACCTCGTCCTGCCGGCAGTGACGCTGGCCGTGGTCGCCACTGGCGTCATCGCCCGGCTGACCCGGACGGCGATGCTCGAGGTGCTCCGCCAGGACTACATCCGCACGGCGCGCGCCAAGGGGCTGACGGAGCGCCGGGTCATCTACAAGCACGCCTTCAAGGCGGCGCTGGTCAGCGTGGTGCCGCTGATCGGCGTGCAGGCGGGGCTGGTCATCGGCGGCGCGGTCTACATCGAGACCGTGTTCCAGTGGCCCGGTATCGGCCGCATGCTGGTCGGCGCAATCTCGACCCGCGACATCCTGCTGGTCCAGGGCGGCGTGCTGCTCCTGGCCGTGACCTACGTGCTGATCAACCTCCTCGCCGACATCATCCAGACCATCCTCGATCCAAGGCTGAAGGCATGACCGCGGTGAGCGCAGCCCCCGCGACGAAGGCGGTGCGGAAGGGCAGCGCCCGCCCCGGCACCCTCGCCCTCCTCCTCAACAACCGGCTCGCCGCGCTTGGCCTCCTCGTCCTTGCCGTGATCGTCGTGGTGGCGGTGCTGACGCCGCTGCTGCCGCTCGACGACCCCGCGCTCACCAACCCGGCGAACCGGCTGCTGCCGCCGGGGACGCCGGGCCATCTCCTCGGCACCGACCATCTCGGCCGCGACATCCTCTCGCGGCTCCTGTGGGGCACGCGGGTGTCGATCGCGGTCGGGCTCTCGGCGACCGCCATCGCCGCCTTCTTCGGCTCGCTGATCGGCCTCGTCGCCGGCTATGCCGGCGGCCTGCCCGACACGCTCCTGATGCGTTCGATCGACATGCTGATGGCGTTTCCCTACATCCTCCTCGCCCTCGGCATCGTCGCCGTGCTCGGGCCGGGGCTGCTCAACGCGCTCTACGCCATCGCCATCGTCAACATCCCGTTCTTCGCCCGCAACATCCGCGGCATCACCCGCGGCCTCGCCCATCGCGAGTTCGTCGATGCCGCGCGGCTGTCGGGAAAGAGCTCGTTCGGCATCCTGTTCACCGAGGTGCTGCCGAGCGTCCTGCCGGTCATCGTCGTCACCATGTCCTCGACCGTGGGCTGGATGATCCTCGAGACGGCGGGGCTGTCGTTCCTCGGCCTCGGCGTCCAGCCGCCGCAGTCCGACCTCGGCTCGATGCTCGGCGACGGCCGCCAGTTCCTGTTCAACGCGCCCTTCGTCTCGGTGATCCCCGGGCTGATGATCTTCGCGCTGGTGATGAGCATCAACCTCCTCGGCGACGGCATCCGCGACGTGCTCGACCCGCGGCTCCGCTCCGGCGCGCTGGCGAGGCCCTCGGCCCGCACCCGGGTCGCGCGGCGCGCCGTGCCGCCGATGCCGGCGCCGGATGCAGGGCACGCCCTCGACGTCGTCGACCTCGAGACCGAGTTCAAGGTCGGCGACTCCGTCTATCGCGCCGTCGGCGGCGTCAGCCTCGAACTTCGCGACAAGGAGTGCCTCGGCCTCGTAGGCGAATCCCGCTCCCGCAAGTCGGTGACCGCGATGTCGATCCTCGGCCTCGTCGCGACGCCCCCCGGCACCATCGTCGGCGGACGGGTGGTCACCGGCGGGCGCGACCTCCTCGAGATTCCCGACAAGGCACTTCGCGATCTTCGCGGCGGCGACATCTCGATGGTGTTCCAGGATCCGCTGTCGACGCTGCATCCCCTCTTCACGGTCGGCGACCAGATCACCGAGGCGGTCCGCGCCCACCGGCCGATCTCCTATGCCGATGCCTGGGCCCGGGCGGTCGAGCTGCTCGACCTCGTGCAGATCCCAAACCCGCAGGAGCGGGCGCACAGCTACCCGCACCAGCTCTCCGGCGGCATGCGCCAACGGGTCTGCATCGCGATGGCACTCGCCAACGACTCCGGCATCCTCATCGCCGACGAGCCGACCACCGCGCTCGACGTGACGGTGCAGGCGCAGGTGTTGCGCCTCCTCGACGATCTCCGCCGCGACAAGGGGGCCGCGGTGCTGTTCATCACCCACGATTTCGGCGTCGTCTCCGAGATCTGCGACCGGGTGGCGGTGATGTATGCCGGCCGCATCGTCGAGCTCGGCCGCACCGAGGACGTGCTCGCCCGGCCGGCGCATCCCTACACCCGGAAGCTGATCGACTGCGTGCCGATCCTCGGCGAGCCCGACCGCCGGCTCGATGCGATCGAGGGCCTGCCGCCGCCGGTCAACCGCCTGCCGCCGGGCTGCGCCTTCGCCGACCGCTGTCCGCGGGTCGAGCCCGATTGCCGGAACGGCGACATCGCCCTCCGCGACCTCGGCGACGACCGCGCCGCGCGCTGTCTCTATCCGCTCCGGGAGACCGCGGCATGACCGCCCTCCTGACGGTCGAGAACGTCGAGAAACGGTTCGGCGGCGGTCGCGGCCTGTTCGGGCGGAAACCCGCCGTCCACGCCGTGCAGGGCGTCGACGTCGTGGTCGAGACCGGCGAGACCCTCGGCATCGTCGGCGAATCCGGCTGCGGCAAGTCCACCCTCGCCCGGATGCTGGTCGGGCTCGACCGGCCGACCTCCGGCTCGATCACCATGGCCGGCATCGACCCCTCGGCCTTCGCCCACGGCGATACCCGCACCCTCGCCCGCACCATCCAGTACGTGTTCCAAGATCCGGTCTCCTCGCTCAATCCCCGCAAGACCATCCGCACCATCCTCGAAACGCCGATGATCCACCTGCTCGGCCTCGACGCGGCGCGGCGGGCGGAGCGGCTGGCCGAGCTGATGGAGGCGGTGAAGCTCTCGCCCGACTTCCTCGACCGCTACCCGCACGAATTCTCCGGCGGCCAGGCGCAGCGCATCGGTATCGCCCGGGCCCTCGCCGCCGAGCCGAAGCTGGTGATCCTCGACGAGCCGGTCTCGGCGCTCGACGTCTCGGTCCAGGCGCAGGTGCTCAACCTCCTCGAAGACCTCCAGCAGCGGTTCGGCCTCACCTACGTCTTCATCAGCCACGACCTCTCGGTGGTGGAGAGCGTCTCCAACCGGGTGGCGGTGATGTACTTCGGCCGGATCGTCGAATGCGCCGGATCACGCGAGCTGTTTCGCGCGCCGCGCCACCCCTACACCAGGCTCCTGTTCGACGCGGCGCCGGTGCCCGGCAAGCGGAGCGTGCGCGGCGAGGCGAAGCCGGCCGAGCTTCCCGACCCCTATGCGCCGCCGCCCGGCTGCGCCTTCGCGCCGCGCTGCCCGAACGTCCAGGAACGCTGTCGCGCGGAACGCCCGGCGCTGTCCGCCGACCAAGTCTCGCCGACCCATTCCGCCGCTTGCTTTTTCCCGGTGGCGCCATGAATGCTCGGCGCCGCGAAGCGAGCAACGAAACGAAGCAGGCGATGGACGGCACGGACGACGACCCTGACAGGATCATGATCCAGCCGCGACCGCAATCGGAGCGGCGGCTCAAGCGGACCGACGACATCGCCGAGCGCATCAAGGACCTGATCGTCGAGAAGGCGCTCAAGCCCGACGACCGGCTGCCCAACGAGAAGGCGCTGATCGACCAGTTCCATGCCTCGAAGAGCACGGTGCGCGAGGCGCTGAAGGCGCTCGAGACGCAGGGCCTGATCCGCTCCCGCACCGGCCCCGGCGGCGGTACCTTTGTCGCCCAGCTCTCCGGCAGCCGGGCGATGGAGCTGCTCGGCAACTACTTCTTCTTCCGCCAGCCCTCGATTGCCGACATCTATCAGGTGCGGGTCAGGCTCGAGCCGGAGCTGGCGGCAAGCGTCATCGGCCATCTCCGCGACGCCGACTACGAGACCCTCCAACGGACCATGCGGCTCTACGAGAAGCCGCCGCGCGACCGCGGCGAGGAGTACCGCCAGCGGCTGGCCGAGCTCGACTTCCACTCGGTGCTGGCCGAGCTGTGCCCCAACCCGATCCTCGGCTTCACCTGCGGATTCATGCACAACCTCCTGCGCAACCTCACCATCTGCCGGCAGATCTACGGCGAGCCCAATCCGCTCCTCCGAGAGCAGGCGCTGCACTACCAGATCCGGCTGATCCGGGCGCTCAAGGCCGAGGATGCCGATCTCGCGCGGCAGATCATGCTCGAGCACATGGAGAGCGCCCGACGCTACATGGAGGAGTCGGAAGCCGAGTTCACCGGCGGCTTCCTGCGGCTCGACGCACCGCGCTGAGCCGCTGCCGACCGCGCCAAATTTGAACTCGGCGGCCAAGATCACTAGGTTGGGTGGAAGCCAGAGGGAGAAGAGAGCCTTTCGCGCCGCGCTCACGAGCGCGCGCCGGGAGTCCCATTATCCCGGATCAACAGGAGAAGGAGACCGGTCGTTTGTGTGGATTTGCAGGTGAACTGAGGTTCGACGGCGGTATCGCCGACGTGGCGGCAGTAGAGCGGATGACCGACCGCCTCGCGCCACGGGGACCGGATGGAGCGGGCGTCGTCGCCCACGGCCGCGTGGCTCTCGGGCACCGCCGCCTCAAGATCATCGACCTTTCGAACGCCTCGCAACAACCGCTGGCCGACCCCGGCCTCGGGCTGACCATCGTCTTCAACGGCTGCATCTACAACTACAAGGAGCTGCGCGCCGAGCTCGAGGGCCGCGGCTACGCCTTCTTCTCGCAGGGCGACACGGAGGTTCTGCTCAAGGCCTACCACGCCTATGGGCCCGAGTTCGTCTCGCGCCTCCACGGCATGTTCGCCTTCGCTATCCACGAGCGCGAGTCGGGCCGCGTCGTGCTGGGCCGCGACCGGTTCGGCATCAAGCCGCTCTACCTCGCTCCCGCTCCCAGCCGGCTCCGCTTCGCCTCGACCCTGCCGGCGCTGCTCGCCGCGGGCGACGTCGACACCGGCATCGACCGCATCGCGCTCGACAACTACATGAGCTTCCATGCCGTGGTGCCGCCGCCGCGCACCATCCTCGAAGGCGTGCGGAAGCTCCCGCCGGCTACGGTGCGAATCATCGAGGCGGACGGCCGCGAAAAGGACATCCGCTACTGGACGGTCGACTACGCGCGCGACAGCGCCGACATCGCGACCTCGGCCGAGGAATGGCGCGACCGGGTGCTCGAGGCGATGCGAGTCTCGGTCAAGCGGCGCATGGTCGCCGACGTGCCGGTCGGCGTCCTCCTCTCGGGCGGCGTCGATTCGAGCATGGTCGTCGGGCTTCTCGCCGAGTCCGGCCAGACCGGGCTCATGACCTTCTCGATCGGCTTCGAGGAGGCCAACAACGAGAAGGGCGACGAGTTCGTCTACTCGGACCTCATCGCCAGGCACTTCGGCACCGACCACCACAAGATCTTCATCGAGTCGAGCCGCCTCCTCGACGCCCTGCCCGGCACCATCGGGGCGATGTCCGAGCCGATGGTCTCCTACGACAATGTCGGCTTCTACCTGCTCTCGCAGGAAGTCTCGCAGCACATCAAGGTGGTGCAGTCCGGACAGGGCGCCGACGAAGTGTTCGGCGGCTATCACTGGTACCCACCGCTGCAGAGCTCCAACGACGTGACATCCGACTATGCGCGCGTCTTCTTCGACCGCTCCAACGCGAAGATGCACGAGCATCTCGATGACCGCTGGCACGCCGAGGGCGACCCGAGCCGCGATTTCGTCGCCCGGCATTTCTCTTCGCCCGGCGCCACCGACGCGGTCGACAAGGCACTCCGCCTCGACAGCACCGTGATGCTGGTCGACGACCCTGTGAAGCGGGTCGACAACATGACCATGGCCTGGGGCCTCGAGGCGCGCGTGCCGTTCCTCGACCACGAGCTGGTCGAGCTCGCCGCCCGCATCCCGGCCGAGCACAAGCTCGCCGACGGCGGCAAGGGCGTGCTCAAGGAGGCCGCTCGCCTCGTCGTCCCGAGCGAGGTCATCGACCGCAAGAAGGGCTACTTCCCGGTGCCGGCCCTGAAGTACCTCGACGGCCCCTATCTCGAGCTGGTGCGCGACGCGCTGACCTCGCAGGCGGCGCGCGAACGCGGCCTGTTCCGCAAGTCCTACCTCGATGCGCTGTTCGACCGGCCCGAGGAGCACATCACGCCGCTGCGCGGCTCGGAACTCTGGCAGGTCGGCCTGCTGGAACTGTGGCTGCAGA
>JAEVZM010000328.1 GCA_023392225.1 Pseudomonadota bacterium | reverse complement strand
CGCAGCGGTGGCCGCCGTTGCCATCGTCGGCGGCGTCGATCCCTGGCTCGCGACGCTCGCGGCGATCCTCGCCGGCGCCTGCGCCGGGCTCGTCACCGCCTTCCTCAACGTGCGCTTCGGCATCCTCCACCTCCTCGCCTCGATCCTGACCATGATCGCGCTCTACTCGATCAACCTCCGGATCATGGGGCGGCCGAACGTGCCGCTCCTCGGCGAGGCGACGATCCTCACGCCGTTCTACGACCACGGCCTCGCCGCCTACTGGGTGCGGCCGCTGTTCCTCCTGGTGCTGGCGATCATCGTCGTCCTGGCGCTCGCCTGGTTCCTCGCCACCGATTTCGGCCTCGCGATGCGCGCCACCGGCGCCAATGCCCGCATGGCGCGGGCGCAAGGAATCTCGACCGGCACCAGCGTCTATGCCGGCATGGCGCTGTCGAACGGCCTCGTCGGCCTCGCCGGCGCCCTGTTCGCCCAGACCAACGGCTTCGCCGACGTCACCTCCGGCGTCGGCACCATCGTCGTCGGCCTCGCCGCGGTGATCATCGGCGAGAACATCCTGCGCTCCCGCCGCATCGGCATCATCCTCGCCGGCGTGGTCGTCGGCTCGGTGCTCTACCGCATCGCCATCCAGTTCGCGCTGTCGCTCGATTCGATCGGGCTCGAGCCCTCCGACCTCAACCTCGCCACCGCGGTCCTGGTGGCGCTCGCGCTCATCATCCCGCGTCTCCGCAGGTCGAGGGTTGCGACATGATCCGCGTCTCCGGCCTCGTCGTCACCTTCGGGCGCGGCACGCCGCTCGAGAAGACCGCCCTCGCCGGCATCGACCTTTCGGTGGGGGCCGGCGAGTTCGTCTCGATCATCGGCTCGAACGGCGCCGGCAAGTCGACGCTGCTGTCGGCGCTCGCCGGCGACTTTCCGCCGACTGCGGGCCGCATCGAGATCGACGGCGTCGACGTCACCCGCCAGTCGACGGCGCGCCGCTCGGCCCGCGTCGCCCGCGTCTTCCAGGACCCGCTGGCGGGGAGCTGCGGGACGCTGACGATCGACGAGAACCTCGCGCTCGCCGCCGCCCGGGGCCGGCTGCGCGGCTTCGGCAAGGCGCTGTCGGCCGCGCGCCGGGCGCTGTTCACCGAGCGGCTCGCCGCCCTCGGCCTCGGCCTCGAGAAGCGCCTCGGCGACAAGATGGGCCTCCTCTCCGGCGGCCAGCGGCAGGCGATCGCGCTAGTGATGGCGACCCTCGCGCCGTCGGGCGTGCTGCTCCTCGACGAGCACACCGCCGCGCTCGACCCGGGCATGGCGGAGTTCGTCACCGAGCTCACGGAGCGCGTCGTTGCCGAGCATCGCCTGACCACGCTGATGGTGACGCATTCGATGCGCCAGGCGCTCGACCTCGGCACCCGCACGATCATGCTGCATGAAGGCCGGATCATCCTCGACGTCGGCGGCGAGGAGCGCAAGAGCCTCGGCGTCGAGGATCTCGTCGACATGTTCCGCCGCACCCGCGGCCAGGCCCTCGACGACGACGAGCTGCTGATCGGCTGACCCGGCGGCGCACCGCTGGCGCGCGGGTCGGGCTAGTCGAGGTCTTCGATCTTGGCGGAGTTGCCGCCGCCGACCCGTTGGGCCAGCGCCGCCTCCATGAACGGGTCGAGCGCGCCGTCGAGCACCTCGCGCGGGTTGGTGCTCTCCACCCCGGTCCGGAGGTCCTTCACCAGCTGGTAGGGCTGGAGCACGTAGGAGCGGATCTGGTGGCCCCAGCCGATGTCGGTCTTGGACGCCGCCTGGGCGTTGGCCTCCGCCTCGCGGCGCTCGAGCTCGGCCTCGTAGAGGCGGGCGCGGAGCATGTCCCAGGCGGTCGAGCGGTTCTTGTGCTGCGAGCGCTCGCTCTGGCACTGGACGACGATGCCGGTCGGCACGTGGGTCAGCCGCACCGCGGAGTCGGTGGTGTTGACGTGCTGGCCGCCGGCGCCGGAGGCCCGGTACGTGTCGGTGCGGACGTCCGCCTCGTTGATCTCGATGTCGATCGACTCGTCGACCACCGGGTAGATCCAGGCACTGGCGAACGAGGTGTGGCGCCGGGCATTGCTGTCGAACGGCGAGATGCGGACCAGCCGGTGCACGCCCGATTCGGTCTTCAGCCAGCCATAGGCGCTGGCGCCCTTGATCAGCAAGGTCGCCGACTTGATCCCCGCCTCTTCACCGGCGTGGTACTCGAGAATCTCGGTCTTGAAGCGGCGCCGCTCCGCCCAGCGCGTGTACATGCGCAGCAGCATCTCGGCCCAGTCCTGGCTCTCGGTGCCACCGGCACCGGCGTGGACCTCGAGATAGGTGTCGTTGCCGTCCGCCTCGCCGGAGAGCATCGTCTCGACCTGGCGCCGGGCGACTTCCTGCTCGAGCGCCCGGAGCGCCGCCTCGGCCTCCTCGATCACGCCAAGATCGTCCTCGGCCTCGGCGAGGTCGATCATCTCGACATTGTCGGAAAGCTCGCGCTCGATCCGCTCGACCGTCTCGATCTGGTCGGAGAGCTGCTGGCGCTCGCGCATCAGCTTCTGCGCGCGCTCGGGCGAGTTCCACAGGTCGGCGGACTCCGCCGCCGCATTCAGCTCCGCAAGCCGTGCCTTCGCCTTGTCGAAGTCAAAGATGCCTCCTCAGCAGGGTTATGCCCTGCTTGATCTCGGAGACCGCGTTCTCGATTTCGGTGCGCATTGCCATTCCCTGTTCTCGCGGGTCGCTGATGTAACGGCAGCAGCCCGCGGACGCAACCTCACTGCCGCAGCGCCGGCAGCACCTTGGCCTCGAGAAGCTCGATCGTGCGGGCGACCTGCGCGAACGGCAGGCCGCCGAGGTCGATCTGGGCGAGGTAGCGCTGGTGGCCGAACAGCTCCCGCTCCCACAGGATCCGGTCGACGATCTCCTGCGGGCTGCCGACGAACAGCGGTCCGTCCGCGGCGGCGCGGGCCTCGTACTCCTCGCGGGGGATGGTGCGGGCGTATTCCGGCTTTGGCGCATGCAGCCGGAAATACTGGGCATAGTAGGGGTAGAATGCGTCGCGCGCGCCCTGCGAGGTGTCGGCGACATGCATGTGGCCGGCGAGGCTCACGCGGATGCAATCCTCCCCGAAGCCGGCCTCGGCCCCGATCCGCTGGTAGGCGCGGACCTGCGGCGCGAGCGAGGCCGGCGGCAGCGTGATGTTGGCGAGCGTCAGCGGCAGGCCCATCCGCGCCGCACTCGCCGCGTTGTCGGCATTGCCGCCGGTCCCGATCCAGATCGGCAGCGGGTCCTGGACCGGCCGCGGCGAAATCTCCGCATCCTCGAGCGGCGACCGGAACCTGCCCTGCCACGTGACCCGCTCCGAGGCGCGCAGCTTGAGGAGGAGGTCGAGCTTCTCGGCGAACACCTCGGCATAGTCGTCGAGGCTCACGCCGAACAGGGGGAACGACTCGATGAAGGTGCCGCGGCCGGCGATCATCTCGGCGCGCCCGTTCGAGACGAGGTCGACGCTGGCGAAGTCCTCGAAGACGCGGACCGGGTCGAGCGTCGACAGGATCGTCACCGCGCTCGCCACCCGGATCCGGCGGGTGCGCGCCGCGACGGCCGCCATCATCACCGCGGGCGACGAGATCGGGATGTCGAGCCGGTGATGCTCGCCGAAGGCGAATACCGCCAGCCCGGCCTGGTCGGCGAGGTCGGCGGCGGCGAGAATCTCGGCATAGCGCTGGACGGCCGGGATCGTCCGGCCCGTCTCGGGGTCGGGCGACAGGTCGCCGAAAGTATAGAGTCCGATCTCCACGCCGCGTCCTCCCGGTGACATCTGCGCGGGACGCTGGCTGCGAACCGGGCCGGCGTCAACCGCCGGCCGATGCAGGCGGCCGGATCAGCCGCCGGCGGGCGGGAACACGCCGAGCCGCGCGCCCCCCCCC
>JAEVZM010000327.1 GCA_023392225.1 Pseudomonadota bacterium | reverse complement strand
CTCATACGCCGGTCATCGACGACCCGCTCGGGTCGCGGGTAGTTGGGGATGTCGATGGCCGGCGCTTCCGCGGTCACGCGCTGACGGTCGCGACTGCATCTTCGGCCGAGTGCTTCGGCTCGCAGATGTGCCGCAGCGCAACGCCGCGCGCCTCATCCGATCGGAGGAGGCGCGTCGGTGATGTGACACGGCGGCACCGGGTGTTCGCCCGGGTGTCCGGCCGTCCCTAGGCGGCGAGTGGACTTGCGAAGCCGGCGACGAGCTTGACGAGGTCGCCCTGCCGCGACGTGCCGGTCTTGCCGTAGACGCTGCCGAGATGGGTCTTGACCGTGGTCTCGGCGACCCCGAGCGCCCTTGCGACGTTCGGCACCCCGCCGACCTCGACCACTGCCAGCAGGACCCGAAGCTCAGAGGGCGTCAGCCCGTAGTGACGCGCGATGATCTCAGGCGCAGCGGGCATCTCGAGCTCGGCGCGGCGGATGAAGATCGCGGCCACGGCGGCGAAGGCGCTACCGGCCTGGCGCCGCGTGCCGGAGGTGAGGGGCAGGACATGGGCCAGGTAGGTCACGCCCTCGCGGGTGGCGAGGCGAAGCGCGACGCCGCGGCTGCCCACTGCGCCGTCGCCACGCTCGGCCGCCAGAAGCACTTCGGCGAGGGCCTGGTGGGCCCGCCCGTTGGCAAAGGCGATCTTGTTCCCGGCCGCGTGGACGAAGCCCGACCCGGCGAGAAGGGCGTGACCGGCCGCGTTGGCGTGGACGATCCGGCCGTCGGCCTGCACCAGGAACAGCGCCGCGCTCATGCCATCGAAGGTCTCGGCGAACGAGTCCGCCTGCACGGTCTTCATCTCCACCGTGCGGCCGATCAGCACCGCCCGGCGCACATGCGGGGCGAGCAGCGCCATGCGCCGCCTTGCGGCCTCGTCGGCGACGCCATGGGCCGTGCCACGAAAGACGCCGAAATGGGCGGCGCCGGTCGGCGTCTTCTCGAGGGCGACCGTCAGGAAGTCGACGAGGCCCTGCGGCGCAGCCCATTCCTTGTAGAATCGAGTCTGGTGGAACTCGTCGAAGTCGATGACGTCCACTGTCGAGACCGGTACTTCCAACTCGGAGAAGAAGTGCGCGGTGTTGGCGGGATCGAGCGCCATGTAGCGGTCGAGGTATGAGGCGACATAGTCCGGCGCGACCCGGCCGTCGTGCTGGAACACCGTCAACGTCGTGTGGGCGACATCCTTGGCGAAGATCGACGCCGCCGCGCCGCCAATGAAGTCGCGCGCCGACGAGAGGGCGTCGTGCCAGGCGCCCGGATCGAGCGCGGCATCGTAGAGATTGCCGATGGTTTCCGAGAGCCTCGTTGCCTCGTCCATGTCCGCCACCGCCCTTGGCCAACGCGAAAAGCCCGCGACGATACGCGCGGGAGGCGCATTTGCTGTGACGTTGGTCACAGTGCGCGAGGCTGCCCGATTCCCTAGCTCCAGGTCCGCCAGAGGAACACGACCAGCGCGACGAATATCAAAACCATCAGGAAGGTCTGGGTTCCTTCCGACAGATCGAGTGGCGGACCAGACCGCACGGCGATAGCCCTTCCGCCGCTACTGCTGCGTCTGCTGCTGCAGGACCTCGACGTCGCGGTTGAGGCCCGACTCGACGGTGAACTTCTGCTCGAAGATGCGGTCTTCGTGCTTGGCGATCGCGGTGTATTCCCCGGCGAGCAGCACCACCGACGGGAAGGCGCCGACGCTCTCGGCAACGCTCTCGCCGGCGGAGGTGACCACCAGCCACTGGGTGTTGGCGAGGGCTTCGCCGCCGTGGTTCTCGACCAGCTTGAGGGTGACCCGGGCGGCCTGCTGATAGAGCGCTGCCTCGGTCAGCTTGCCGGCCTCGATCTTGATGTCGGCGCGCACGATGGCGTTCGCGTCGCCGTAGCGGCAGACGACATGGTAGATGCCGGCATTGAGGGCGATGACCGTGCCCGCCGGTGCGTTCTCGAGCACGGCGATGCGGCCCTCGGACCCGCCCTCGTCGGGGGCATAGATGTCGAAGCGGACCTCGTCCGGATTGAGCTGGCGGTCCTTGCCGGCCAGCGCGGTCAGGCGCATGCCGCCGGCATCGAGCACGATCGACTCGCCCCGCGGCGTCGGCGCGACGGTGACCTTGCGGGTTAGTCCGGCCCGGCCGAAGGCGGCATGCACGAAATACTCGCCCGGCTTCAGCCGCAGCGTCACCGGTCCGCCGTCGGCCTCGCCCACGAGGCGCATCTTGCCGTCTTCGCCGTCATTGGCAAAGACCCGCCACACCACGCCGGATTCGAGCGGCGGGCTGTCGGCGGTCATGCGGGCTTCGAGCGTGTAGGAGCCGAGCACCGCCTGGTCCTCGCCCGGGGTGCCATTGTCGAAGGTCGGGGCTGTCAGGTCGATCGGCGCCTCGTCCGGAAACGCCTGCTGGGCGGTGATCATGTTGTCCGAGGGCGGCACCAGGCTCAGCGCGCCGTTGCCGCCCGCGTCGTGGCTCGCGCTGCGGTGGTTGCGGCCGACCGCGGTTGCCGCCTCGAGCGCGGCCGAGGACTGGACCGGCTCGAAATCCTCTTCGGCGAAGGCCGGCGGCGCGTCACCGGTCGCGAGAAGCGCATCTTCCGAGCTCGTCGTCGCCTTGAGCGGGGAGGGGCGCGGGGTCGGGACATCCTCGGCGCGCACCGCGCCTGCGGCGATGCATGTGGCCGCGAGCGTCAGGAACGCTGCGCCGCACAGCCGTCGCAAGTGTTCCACAGTTGGCACTTTGACGATGCCGCCCACCGGCAATGGCCTGTCCCCCGGCAATCGATGAATCTCCTCGAAGTGGGCCGTGAATCGATGGCGAATTGATGGCAGGGCGGCGCGCGGCGCCGGCTCAGTCGTTTCCGAAGGACGTTTTCAGCTGAGTATGAAAGCTGAGTGAATCGGTGCCGCTCTGGTCGATATAGAGCAGCTCCGCGGACAGAAGCGCGGCCTTCGACGGTGCCCAGCCAACCCCGCCTGCCGCCTGCCATTCCTGGCTGGAGGGGCCGCCGAGATAGCTCGACGTGGCGTTGAGCGAGACGGTCCGGGTGAGGTTGACCTGCCCCGACAGCATCGCCGACCACCACACCCCCTCGTTCGGGCAGGCGCCCACGCAGTTCTTGCCGCCTGCATAGACGGGCGCGTTCTCCGAATAGGCGAGGTTGACCTGCATCTGCGGCTGGGTTCCGGAGCCGAGGGAGCCCGAGAGCTGGGCGCCCCAGCCGGTGCCGCTGGTCCGGTCCGTCGCGCCGAAGGCGGCCTGGAGGTAGGCGTTCTCCCAGGTGCCGGTGAAGGCGAGGGCAAGGCTCGGGTAGTCGCCCGTGATGTTGCTCTCGGCCGGGACCAGTCCCGCGGATCCTCGAGCGCGGCGGCGATGCCCCAGGGTCCCCAGCGGTGATTGAGCTGGAACTGGTTGACCTTGGGGTCGGCGTTGATGTTGCCGTCGAGCGACAGCGCAGCCGCCTGGTAGGCGAAGATCGAGTCGTAGTAGCCGACGAACAGCGGCCCGATCGCCGCATAGGCGCGGTCGAGCCGCGTCGTGTGGGCGAGGGAGCGTGCCTCGCTGGTATTGGTCATGTCGATCTGGTTGTCGATGACGAAGCGGACATAGGTTTCGACGATGCCGAGGTCGGTGGTGCTCCGGGCGGTGGCCGCAACCTTGATCTCCTCGGAGACGGCCCAGGGGGCGGAATAGTCGTCGGTGTCGTAGAGGTAACCGGCTACCGCGCCGGAGCGTCGGGACAGCGGGTTGCTCGGATCGGAGGTGGCCGAGATGGCACCGGTCAGATAGTCGGGCAGGTTGAAGAAGTGCTGCGCCTGGCGACTGTCATAGGCCCAGGCGTCGAACTGCATGTAGCCGCCGATCGACAGGCAGGTCTGTGTCCCGGGAATGTAGAGATAGCCGCTGCCATGGACGTCGCAGATCCCGACATAGTCGATCGGCGCCACCGCGAGTGCGAGCTCGTTCGCGGCAAGGGACGAGGGCACGAGCGCAGCGGCACTGGTCATCAGCAGGATGGTCAAGCGCATCGCGTGTACCTGGCGCCCTCCGCGGCCGTAAATCGACAGTCTGGCGCAGGTTTCGTCCCGCGCAAGGCGCCGGTCTTCCGACCGCACGTGCCACTGCCTACATGAGCGGCTCGAAAGGACACCTCCCATGCTGGATATCTCTCCACAGTTCATACTTGATTCGAGCGAGCCGGAACGGAGCGAGATGGCGCCGTCGGTGCCGGAGGAAGACGCGGTCCTCCTCGACGCCTACTCCACGGCGGTCGCCCACATCGCCGATACCGTCGGGCCGGCCGTGCTGCGTGTAGACACCCGTCGCAAGGCGGCGCGCGGCGGCGGCACCGGCTCCGGCTTCGTGCTGTCGCCCGACGGGCTGATCGTCACCAACGCCCATGTCGTCGCCGGCGCCCACGAGGTCCGCCTCGCCGATGCGGAGGGACGCACGACCGATGCGCAGTTGCTCGGCGTCGATCCCGACACCGACATCGCCCTGATCCGGGCCAACGCCGCCCGCGACCTGCCGACGACGCGGCTGGGCGATTCCAAGGCGGTGCGCCGCGGCCAGCTCGTGGTCGCGATCGGCAACCCGCTGGGGTTTGAATCGACCGTGACGGCCGGCGTGGTGTCGGCCCTCGGTCGCTCCATCCGGGCGACGACCGGCCGCACGATCGAGGACGTGATCCAGACCGACGCGGCGCTCAATCCCGGCAATTCCGGCGGGCCCCTGGTCTCGTCGCGAGGCGAGGTGGTCGGCGTCAACACCGCGATCATCCCGCATGCGCAGGGGATCTGCTTCGCGGTCGCCGCCAATACGGCGAGCTTCGTCGTCTCGGAGCTGATCCGCCACGGTCGCGTGCGCCGTGCCTTCATCGGCGTCAGCGCCGAGACGGCGCCGATCCCGCGTCGCCATGCGCTTGCTGCCGGGCTCGCCCAGAAGACCGGGGCGATGCTGGGCAGCGTCGCCCCCGACGGTCCGGCCTCGGAGGGCGGGCTGCTCCGGCAGGATATGGTCGTGGCGCTCGACGGCAGGGCGGTGACCGGGGTGGACGATCTGATCCGTCTCCTCGATGCCGATCGCATCGGCCGCGCGGTCGAGATAGACGTGCTCCGCCTCGGCCGGGCGCGGTCCTTCGTCGTCACCCCTCAGGAGCGCCTGCCGCCTGGTTAGTTACCGGCGGGGCGTTGCGCCGGGGTTGCCTCGACGCACCCCGGCGGGCACTATCGAGTGCGCCTCGATCGTCTTCCGACGGGACCGCCGTCGCGCATCCTGACGGTCAGGGAACGGAAGGGGCTCCCGTGGACTTCCCGCAATACCCGCTCAACCTCCTGTCGCTCGCCAACCTCCTCGCCGGCATCGTCTACCTGCATGGCGGCAAGGGCATGCAGTCCGACCCGCCGGGCCTCGACTCCGACGACGTGCTGGTCGGCGGCCCCGGCCGCGACGTCCTGCTCGGCACCTTGGGGGACGATCTCCTCAAGGGCGGTAAGGGCGACGACCTCCTCGCCGACTCGGGCGGTCGCAACACGATGGTCGGCGGCCCCGGCGACGACATCTTCCTGTTCGCGCCGGACGTCTCCCGGCCGGGCGCCGCGTTCAACCGGATCAAGGACTTCACGCCGGGCGAGGACGTCATCGGGCTCGCCTTCGACCTGCCGGGCGTGTCGCCGGGCAGCCTCGGAAAGGCCTATTTCCACAAGGGGAAGGCGGCGGCGGAGCACGACCACCATGTCGTCTACGACAGGAAGAGCGGCAAGATCTTCTTCGACGCCGATGGCGCGGGCGGCGATGCGCATTTCAAGGTCGCCAAGGTGGACCCCGGCACCAAGCTCCACGCCGACGACTTCATGATCCTGCCGTTGGGGTAGGGCGGCCGAAGCCGGTCGCCGGGACGTCAGCAGCCGGGCAAGGGCATCGCCTTGAGGCATGCCGCCGTAGGCTCGTCGGCCGCGCCCGGTTCGGCTGGGCGCTCGGGCCCGAGGACGGCCCGCCGGTGGTCGCGGGGGTCGATTTCGCCGCGATCGACGATGGTCGCCTCGTCGCCGTGACCGGCTTCTTCGACGCCGTGGCA
>JAEVZM010000269.1 GCA_023392225.1 Pseudomonadota bacterium | reverse complement strand
GCGACGAGGACCGTCGACGAATGGCTGGCAGTCCTCGATCCGGCCGACATCTGGTGCGCGCGCGTGCTCGACTGGAACGAGCTGCTCGCCTCCGACGGCTTCGCGGTGCTCGACATGCTGCAGACCGTGACCCGCGAGGACGACGTCACCATCCACACCACGCGCTCGCCGATCCGCGTCGACGGCGTCCGCAACAAGGTGGCCGCGGCCGCGCCCCGCGTCGGCGAGCACGGCACCGCCATCCGAAAGGAGTTCGGGCTGTGAGCACGACGCTCCGCGGCATGACCTGGAGCCACCCGCGCGGCTACGACCCGATGGTCGCCTGCGCGCGGCTGTGGCAGGAGAAGACCGGGGTCGAGGTCGTCTGGGACAAGCGCTCGCTGCAGGATTTCGAGTCCTTCCCGGTCGACGAGCTTGCCCGCAACTACGACCTGATCGTCATCGACCATCCCCATGTCGGGGTGATCGTCGCCGAGGACAGCCTCGCCCCGCTCGACGTCCCCGGCCGCGAGGCCGAGATGGCGGCACTTGCCGCCGCCAGCGTCGGGCCCTCGTTCCCGAGCTACACCTATGCCGGCCACCAGTGGGCGTTCCCGATCGACGCCGCGGCGCAGGTCCAGGCCTTTCGGCCGGACCTCATCGCCGGGCCGGCGCGGACCTGGAACGAGGTCATGGAACTCGCAGCCGAGGGCAAGGTTCTCCTGCCGCTCCGCAACCCGCATTCGCTGATGTGCTTCTATACGCTCGCCGCCAACCTCGGCAGCCCGTGCGCCACCGACGGACCGGGCGCGCTGATCGACGTCGCCACCGGCGCGCGCGTCTACGACATGATCGCGGCGCTGTTCGAGAGGATCGACCCGGCGGCCCTCGCCATGGACCCGATCGCCGTCGAGGAGCGGATGGCCGAGGCGGATTCGACGATCGCCTGCGCGCCGCTCACCTACGGCTATGTCAGCTACGCGCTCGCCGGATTCCGCCCGAAGCGCCTCGCCTTCGCCGACATTCCCGCCGCCGGCGACGGCGGTCCGCGCGGCTCGGCGGTGGGGGGCACCGGCATCGCTGTCTCGGCCCATGCCAAGGACCGCGAGGCGGCGATCGCCTTCGCCTACTGGATCGCCGGTGCCGACGTGCAACGTGGCCCCTATGCCGCCGCCGGCGGCCAGCCCGGCCACGCCGCGGCGTGGGAGGACGAGGCCGTCCACACCGCCCCCGGCGGTTTCTACCGCGATACCCGCGCGACGCTCGAAGCCGGTTGGCTTCGCCCGCGGCACGATGGTTACATGGAGTTCCAGGATCAGGCGTCGACGCGACTGAACCGGGCACTGGAGCAGGGAGAGGACGGCGGTCGCGTGGTCGCCGACCTGAATGACTTGTATCGCGGGAGCTTCCGCTGACGGCCGCTCCCCGCGGAAAAACCGGAGGAAGAGAACAATGTCGAGGTTGAAGTTTGCGATGCTGGCCGCGGCGGCGGCCATGATGACGACGACGGCGATGGCGGCCGACGACCTGACCGCGTCCCTGCCCGACGAGCTGAAGGCGCTCTATGTCGACGCCGCGCAGGGCCTGATGCCCTCGGCCTATGACAACTTCACGCCCAAGGCCAAGCCGTGGAAGTGGTGCCACTCGGAGTCCTACCAGGGCAACCCGTGGCGCGTGTCGCTGACCAACGAGCTCCGCCGCCTGGTCGACGGCCTGATCGAGAAGGGCGACGCCAGCTCCTTCGAAGTCTCCGATTCCAACGGCGACGTCAGCCAGCAGATCAACCAAATCCGCACCTTCATCGAATCCGGCTGCTCGATCATCACCGCGATCCCGGGCTCGTCGACCGGCCTCGACGACGTGATCAAGGCCTCCTATGACGCCGGCATCCCGTTCGTCACCATCTCTGCCTACGTCACCAGCCCCTACGCGATCAACGTCGATTCGAACTACAACCGCTGGGGCCTCGAGATGATGGAGGCCATTGGCAAGAGCCTCGACGGCAAGGGCAACGTGCTGCTCGTCGAGGGCATCGCCGGCGCCCCGATCGTCGAGATGGAGCGGGCCGGCGCCGACAAGGTGCTCGCCGAGTATCCCGACCTCAAGGTCGTCCGTGCCGTGAACGGCAACTGGACCGCCAACGTCACCAAGACCGTGGTGCTCCAGGCGCTCGCCACCAACCCGGCACCGGTCGACGCGGTCTGGACCACCGGCTCCGAGGCGCGCGTCGTCGCCGAGGCCTTTGCCGATGCCGGCCGCCCGGCGCCGGTCATCACCGGCTCGATCACCGGCGACGCGCTCGGCTACTGGAAGGCCAACCCGGACAAGTTCCGCTTCGAGGGCCATGCCGTGCTGCCGGGCTGGAACGCGCAGGCGCTGTTCCGCGTCGGCCTCCGCATCCTCGAGGGCCAGAAGCCCAAGCTCAACGTGCTGATGATCCCGATCCCGGCGGTCAGCGGCGCCGAGCTCGGCAACTGGTACCAGGACTGCATGACCACCGACTCGGTCTCGGTGTTCCCGGTGCCACCGACCGACCCGATGCCGGAGTCGCTCATGGACGCCTACTTCACCAACCCGGCCTCGATCGGCTTCGACTACAGCCAGGTGCCCGGCGCCTGCGCCGCGCAGTAGGCGCCAGACGCAAGGA
>JAEVZM010000273.1 GCA_023392225.1 Pseudomonadota bacterium | reverse complement strand
GCCATCCTCCATGCGCGCCTCGCCGCGAAGGACCCGGAGACCGCGGCCGGCCTCCGGCCCAGCGACCGCGGCAGGATCCTCCGCGCCCTCGAGGTGTTCGCGGCGCCCGGCCGGCCGCTCGCCGACTGGCGGCGAGGTGCCGGCGTGCCGCCCCTCGTCGACCCGGCCAAGGCGATGCGGATCGTCCTCGACCCGCCCCGCCCGTGGCTTCACCAGCGCATCGCCGAGCGGGCCGAGCACATGGTCGGTGCCGGCGCGATCGCCGAGGCCGAAGCCCTCGGCCGGCTCGGCCTCTCGCCCGAGATGCCGGCGATGAAGGCGATCGGGGTCCGCCAGTTCCTCGACGAGCGGACCGGCAAGGTGACGCTCGCCGAGGCCATCGCCTCGCTCAAGACGGAGACCCGCCGCTACGCCAAGCGGCAGGTCACCTGGTTCCGCCACCAGATGGCCGACTGGGAGCGCGAGGTTCCGGTCCCGCACGACTGAAGGCGTATCGACGCAGCATCACCACCGCCTCGCCCGGTCGACGCTGGGCCGGGACGGCCGCGTCTGTTCGGCTTCGATTTCGAGGCGATCTTCGACGGCCTTCGCATGGGTCCGCGATGACGCCCGGCGCCCCCCGCCGAAGTCTGCTCTTGTTCCACCTCGAGAGCGTCGCATGGCAGACCATGCACGCCTTCCCCGACGCGTTCCCGCACCTCACGGCGCTGATGGCGGAAAGCCGGACCTACCGCATGCACGTCACGGCGGCGACCTCGACCCAGATGGTGCTGGCCGCCTTGCTCCACGGCAACGACTTCGAGATGGATGCCGCCCCCGGGCTGTCCGCGCCGGCCGGCAACAACCCGAGCCTGCTCAACACGCTGAGAGCGGCCGGATACCGGACCGAGTTCCTCTGCGCCACGTCCTATCCCGAGCGCCCGATGTTGCCGCGATTTGCAGCGAGCCTGCCGACGGTCCGCACGACCAATGACTTCGCGGCGATGCTTGCGAACTTCGAGGAAGCGGTGAGCACCGGGCCCTTCGCGGTCTATGCCTGGAGCCAGGTGCCGCACGTTCTCGCGAACCTTGCCCTCGCCGCCCGTGCCCGCAGTCTCGACGAGCTGGCCGCCGGCGGCTGCGCCGTCGCCGACAACCTGCTCGGCGCCATGCTCGACATTCTCCGCCGCCGGGGTGTCGCCGGCGAGACCACCGTCGTCGTCTTCGGCGATCATGGCGACGACTACTGGACCCACGGCTTCAAGACCGGGCTTACCCATGGCGTCGAGCCCTGCATGCCCCTCGTCCATACGCCGCTGGTGATCCGCGACCCCGCGCTGCCCACCGGTGTCGACGACGGCATCGTCGGCACCACCGATCTCGCCGCGACCTGCCTCGATCTGCTCGGCCTGCCGACGACCGTCCGCACGGCTTTCATTCCGGGCAGCGCTCTCAACCTCAAGATCACCACGCCCGGCGACCTCCGCCTGGCGCAGGCGCTGGTTTCGCTCGAGGGGTGACCGCCGCTGCGCGTCGCCTCAGCCGCCGATCTTCATCACCACGCGGCCATCGATGTGGCCTTCCTTCATGCGATCGAAGATCGCGTTGATGTTGTCGAGCGAGTCCCAGCTGTAGTGCGGCGCGACCTTGCCCTCGGCGGCGAAGGCGAGCGCCTCGTGAAGGTCCTGCCGGGTGCCGACGATCGAGCCGCGTACCGTGATGCGGTTCAACACCACCCCGAAGATGTCGAGCGGGAACGCCCCCGGCGGCAGGCCGACCAGCGAGATCGTGCCATGGCGGCGGGCCATGTTGACGGCCTGGGCGAAGGCGCCGCGCGACACCGCGGTGACGAGGACGCCATGGGCGCCGCCGCCGGTGGCCCGCTTCACCGCCTCAGCCGGGTTCTCTTCCTTGGCGTTGACGGTAAAGTCGGCTCCGAGCGACTTGGCGAGCGCCAGCTTCTCGGGCGCCACGTCGACCGCGGCGACGTGAAGGCCCATCGCCTTGGCGTATTGCACCGCCATGTGGCCGAGGCCGCCGATGCCCGAGACCACCACCCACTCGCCGGGACGCGCCTCGGTCTCCTTGAGGCCCTTGTAGACCGTGACGCCGGCGCACATCACCGGCGCGGCGACGCCGAAATCGACCTTGTCGGGGACGTGCCCGACATAGTTCGGGTCGGCCAGCACGTATTCGGCGAAGCCGCCATTGACCGAGTAGCCGGTGTTCTGCTGGTCGTAGCAGAGCGTCTCCCAGCCGGTGGTGCAGTATTCGCAGTGGCCGCAGGCGGTGTAGAGCCACGGCACGCCGACCCGGTCGCCTTCCCTGATCCCCTTCACCCCGGCGCCGACCGCCGCGACGTAGCCCGCGCCCTCGTGGCCGGGAATGAACGGCGGATTGGGTTTGACCGGCCAGTCGCCGGTCGCGGCATGAAGGTCGGTATGGCAGACGCCCGACGCCTCGACCTTGACCAGCACATGGCCCGGCGCCACCTCCGGCACCGGGACTTCCTCGATCGACAGCGGCTTGTCGAACGCATGGACAACCGCCGCCTTCATCATCTTCGCCATGAATCCCGCTCCTTCTTCGCGCTATGCGAGCAGTCTCCTCGCCCCGTACGTCAATCCCATGACGTGGATCAAAGTCCGTTACCGCTCATCGCACGAGGGGCGTCCGTCGTTTTTGCCGTTGACCGGAACAGGCCGCGCGACTATTTTGCCCGCCGATCAGTTGGGAGTCCCGGCGAAATGGCCGCGCATACCGTTATCGTACTTAGAGAGCGCACCGCTACGATGGCATGACAGCCGTCGCAATTGGTGGTGCGCTAGAACACGAGGCCCGAAAGGGCCTTTTTTATTTTCCGGATCAGACTGAACAGAGATTGGCGTGAGGCGGAGAGATGAGGAACGTTCGCAAGGCGGCGCGCAAGGGCGCCGAGGATAAGCAGAACCACAAGTCGCGGCATGGCGAGCAGATGACCGGGGCGGAGATGGTCGTCCAGGCGCTCGCCGACCAGGGCGTCGAGAACGTCTTTGGCTATCCCGGCGGCGCGGTGCTGCCGATCTATGACGAGATCATCCAGCAGGACCGCTTCAAGCACATCCTCGTCCGCCACGAGCAGGGCGCCGGCCACGCGGCCGAGGGCTATGCCCGCTCGACCGGCAAGGTCGGCGTCGCGCTGGTCACCTCCGGCCCGGGCGCGGCCCACATGGTCACGCCGCTCGCCGATGCCCTCATGGACTCGATCCCGATGGTCTGCATCACCGGCCAGGTTCCCACCCACCTGATCGGCAACGACGCGTTCCAGGAGTGCGACACCGTCGGCATCACCCGGCCGGCGACCAAGCACAACTGGCTGGTCCGCGACGTCAACGACCTCTCGCGCATCCTCCACGAGGCCTTCTACGTCGCCAAGGCGGGTCGCCCCGGCCCGGTCCTGGTCGACATCCCCAAGGACGTCCAGTTCGCCACCGGCACCTATACCGGCCCGAGCCAGGTCGAGCACCGCAGCTACCGGCCCCGCACCAAGGGCGATCCGCAGGCGATCCGCGCCGCGATCGAGCTGATCGCCAAGGCCAAGCGCCCGGTGTTCTATACCGGCGGCGGCGTCATCAATTCCGGCCCGCGGGCGGCCGAGCTGCTGCGCGAGCTGGTTCACCTCACCGGCTACCCGATCACCTCGACGCTGATGGGCCTCGGCGCCTATCCGGCCGCCGACCCGCAGTGGCTGGGCATGCTCGGCATGCATGGCACGTGGGAAGCGAACCACACCATGCACGACTGCGACGTGATGATCGCCATTGGCGCCCGCTTCGACGACCGCATCACCGGCCGGGTCAACGCCTTCTCGCCGGGCTCGAAGAAGATCCAGATCGACATCGACCCGTCCTCGATCAACAAGAACGTCCGCGTCGACCTGCCGATCATCGGCGACGTCGCCGAGGTGCTCGAGGACCTGCTCTACGTCTGGAAGGCCGAGAAGCCGAAGGTCGACCAGGCAGCGCTGAAGGCATGGTGGAAGCAGATCGAGTCCTGGCGGGACAAGAACTGCCTCGCCTACCGCCAGAACCCCGACGTCATCATGCCGCAATACGCGATCGAGCGGCTCTATGCGCTCACCCGCGACCGCGACACCTACATCACCACCGAGGTCGGCCAGCACCAGATGTGGGCGGCGCAGTTCTACCGCTTCGAGGAGCCCAATCGCTGGATGACCTCCGGCGGCCTCGGCACCATGGGCTACGGCCTGCCCTCGGCGGTCGGCGTTCAGGTCGCCCATCCGGACAGCCTGGTCATCGACATCGCCGGCGATGCCTCGGTGCTGATGACCATGCAGGAGATGTCGACGGCGGTTCAGCACGACCTGCCGATCAAGATCTTCATCCTCAACAACCAGTACATGGGCATGGTCCGCCAGTGGCAGCAGCTGCTGCATGGCAACCGCCTCTCGCACAGCTACATGGAGTCGCTGCCCGACTTCGTGAAGCTCGCCGAGGCCTATGGCTGCGTCGGCATCCGCGCCGAGAAGCCGGGCGAGCTCGACGACGCCATCGAGGAGATGATCAAGGTCAAGAAGCCGGTGCTGTTCGACTGCCGGGTCGCGGCGCTCGCCAACTGCTTCCCGATGATCCCCTCGGGCAAGGCGCATAACGAGATGCTGCTGCCGGAGGAGGCCACCGACGAGGCGGTCGCCAACGCGATCGACGCCCGCGGCAAGATGCTGGTCTGACCCGGCCAGCGACGACACGCCCTGCCCGCGGGTGACAAGCCGCGGGCGGGCGCCCTCCCCCTCCTCCGCCGGCATCGCCGGTGGCCACGAAGAAGCTGGTTGCCGCCCGCGCGCCGGGCCGCCATACGGTCAACAGACACGTCATGAAGGGAAGTGAAGCCCGATGAGCCCGCGCAGCGCCGCGAAGAAGACCGCACCGACCCGTCGCCGCAAGGCCGAGCCGCCGGCACCGAACCACGCCGTCCCGGCCGACAAGCCGGCCCCGGCGCATCATCGCCGCGTCATGCTGCCGCCGGCCTCGGCCTACTTCATGGAGGAGACCGTCGACCGCAGCGAGCGCCATGTGCTGTCGATCATCGTCGACAACGAGCCGGGCGTCCTCGCCCGCGTCATCGGCCTCTTCTCCGGCCGCGGCTACAACATCGACAGCCTGACCGTGTCGGAGACCGAGCACGCCAAGCACCAGTCTCGGATCACCATCGTCACCACCGGGACGCCCATGGTGCTCAGCCAGATCCGCAACCAGCTCGACCGCATGGTCCCGGTCCACGCCGTGATCGACCTTACCGCCGCCGGCAACCCGCTCGAGCGCGAGCTGGCGCTGGTCAAGGTGGTCGGCACCGGCGACGACCGCGTCGAGGCGCTCCGCATCGCCGACGCCTTCCGCGCCGAGGTGGCCGACGCCTCGACCGAGCACTTCGTCTTCCAGCTCACCGGCCGGCCCGACAAGGTCGAGCAGTTCCTCGCCGTGATGGCCCCGCTCGGCATGGTCGAGGTCTGCCGCACCGGCATCGCCGCGCTCAGCCCGTGATATGTACCCTTTATCTACCCCAACACGTTCTGCCAATTGTTCCTGGGTAAGACGAGCACTTTTTCGAGCATCCATCAATATCTGTGCGTTATAATCTT
>JAEVZM010000066.1 GCA_023392225.1 Pseudomonadota bacterium | reverse complement strand
GGCGAGGCTCGCCCGAGTCGCCGGTCCGACGACCCCGTCGACCACGAGGTCGGCATGGCTCCTCTGGTAGGCCTCGACCGCCGCCCGGGTCACAGGCCCGGCCAGTCCGTCGACGGCGCCACCATAGAAGCCGAGCGTCGCGAGCTGCTTCTGGAAGGCAGCGACCTCGGCCATCACGGTACTCCAGCCGCCGGCCTCCCCCGAGCCATAGTCGCCGTCGAAGATCAGCCTAGCCTCGGCTTCGCGTCGACGAACCAGGCCCGCAACGGTCCGCCCGCCCGCCTTCGTCCAGCGCACCAGGCTTTTGCGCGCACCGTCGCGGTCACCCTTCCGATACGCCTTGACCCAGGACGCGCGGGCCACCGCCCCGGTGTTGAAGTCGAACGACACGGCGCCGTCGAACACCGCCTGCGGCACCGCCCCCAGCGCCGCCTCGACCCGACGCTCATAGGCCGGCAGGTCACCGGCCAGGATGTCGAAGGCCTGCTCGCGGGTGATGGTCATGCCCGCCACCGGCTTCGGCGCACCGGCCGCGGCCGTGTGACCGATTCCGATGGTCCAGACCCCGGCGACGTCGCGATAGGCGCGGGTGACGACGCCCTCCTGCTCGGCGATGAAGGCGATGCCCTTGCCGCTTGTCTTCATGTGTCGTGTCTCCCGAACGGAAAAAGCCGCCGCGGAGCCGCGACGGCGCGTTGACGAGATGGGCTGGCCGGCGGCATCGTCGGGCGATGGACGAGCGGAGCTGGCGCATACTGGTTGAGGCATTCGTCGACGGCGCCATCGACGCCCCTGCCTTCGAGCAGCAGTTCCTCGCGATGTGGCGTGAGGGCAGGGACGCAGGCGCGCGCGAGCGCTATGCCGTCGACCTCTTGTTCTATGAGGTCGACGCTTACTGCGCCGATCCGGCGCTTCGCGACGAGCACGATATCGACGAGGCCGAGCTGCGCGCGGCGGCGCGGCGCTGCCTCGCCCGTTGGGACGAACCCTGGCCGTCTATTGCGCCATGATCGCGTCCGGGTCGGCACCGATCGCGGTGAGCAGAGCCAGCGCATCGGGATCGTCGTGGTTGATCGCCGGCCGATCGGATGCAAACCAGCGCGCGAAGGCCGCCGGATTGGCGTCGAGCGCGGCCTTTGCGGCGCCGATCTTGTCGGCGGCGATGAGCCGCGACACGATCACCGACTTGAGCACGGTGCGCTTCGGCGGGTGCGGTGCGCGGTCGCCATGGCCGGCATCGGCCAGCACCGCGTCGAGATCCTCTTCCGAGGCGATGCGCGTCGGCGGGCCTCCCGAGGCATGCCACGCGAGGTAGCTTGCATCGTCGGCCATGACGTATCCCGGAGCGGCACTCGACCAGAGCCGGTCGGCGTCGCCGGCGACGATCCAGTAGTGGTTGGCGGGGTCGTAGCTGAACATCAGAGATATTGCCCTCCTGTGCCGGTGGAGCCGGCCGAATTACCAGGGAAGAACGAGGCTCCTGCTCCGTAGGTCTGAACCACTGCGTTGGAGGACGCCACGTATCGAGTGCCCGTCGCGGACCCCGACCATGTGACACTCGCTATGTTCACCGAGCTGAGCAGCTGCGCGAAGAGGAACCAGGTGAACGTCGGCGTTCCCGACAGCGTCGCGGTGAACCCGGATGCCGTCCAATGCCCTCGCGACAACCGGACGTGCCGCACGGCGCCGCCGCTGATGGTGTAGGCGGCGGTATCCGTGAGCGCCGCTCCGCCGAGCACCACCTTGTGGTCCCCGGCGCAGGCGCCATAGGTCATCCCGCTTCCGATCGTCACCCCTGCAAGGCTGTTCAGATTGATGCAGTTGCCGGCCGTTGTCGTCTGCAGCGTGAAGCCGCTGACGGTGACCTGGGCACCGTTGGTGAAACTGAAGCAATCCGCGGACGTCGTGCTGATCGTCGCGCCGGATCCGACAAGGGATAGGCTTCCCTTGCCCGCGTGGCGCCCGGAGAAGGTCGCCCCGGACGTATAGGTGCCGCTCTGCACCGCAATGGTGACGTCGTAGATGTCGAAGTCGAGCCCGTAGACGACGTCGACCGCCTTCTGGATGGTGAGGAACGCGCCGCCGGCACTGTTCGACAGCCCGTCATTGCTGTCCGAGCCGTCGGTGCGGACATAGTAGGTGCGGCTGGCCGAGAGCTGCTCGCGCTGGCGGAGGTTGAGGACGTTGCCGAGCCCGACATCGGATGCCGTCAGCATGAGCGCCGCCTTGAACGCGGCAAAGCTCGTCTCCTTGACCAGGCGTCCGCTCGTGCCGTCGAACAGCACCGGCGCGCCGTCGCCGACGCTCGCCGGGCCGAGGACGGCGGCATCGGCGATCTCGTCGATCGCGCCATGCAGCGTGATGGCGGCGAGGCCCGAGCCCGTATTGTCATAGCGGAGCGACGGCAGGCCGCTCGAGGCGTCGACGCGCATCGCCTCCGTCCAGGTGATCCCGTCGTCGGAGACCTTGATCACCAGGTCGTCGTCGCCGGCGAGGCCGATCTCCGCCCGCCCCGAGAAGCCACTCTGGAGGAGGAGCGAGACCGTGTCGGCCGCGGTTTCCTTGTTGGCGACGAGACGGAGGTCGCCGCTGCCGCCTTCGCTCGCCTCGAGGGCGGTGAACAGGGCCGCGGCCGAGCGCACCGCGAGCCGGTTGGTATCGTCGGCGATGGTGTGGACCCCGAGCCTCGCGATCGGCCCGAGAAACGTCCCGATCGCAACCCAGTCGCCGTCATGGCGAACGAGCACCGCCTCGCCTTCGATATCGAAGGCGATCCAGCCCTCGCCCGGCATCAGGAACAGCCACGCGCCATCGACGAAGGCCGCCACCTCCCCGTCATGGTCCTCCCAGGCATCGCTCGCCCCGGTCGCGACGAGGTAGCGCTCGCCCTCTCCCGGGCTGCCGGGCGGCGCGGTCAGGGTACTGTCGAGCACGGCCAGCTGGACCACCGCGTCGAGCCGCGTCAGCGCCTCGTTGTGGGTGACGTGCTTCTGCGCCTGCGCGGCGGCGAGATAGGGCAGCGCGAGATGCGTGGTCTCCGTCATCGGATGTCCTCGTGGGGCGAAGGGGACGCGCCGCGGCGCGGAGGGTCAGAGCGGCAGCAGGCGCCGGGCGGCGAGGCCGGCGCCGAGCGTGGCGCTCAACTGTCGGACTTCGACGGTGATCGACGCGGGCAGAGTGCCGAAGTCCGCTGCCTGCGCCGCTGCGGTGTAGGCAAAGGCCGGGGTCGAGGTGGTCGCGCTGCGCACGACCGCGGTCCCGTCGAGGATCGCGATCGCATAGACCTCGGCGTCCTCGGCGAGCGGCACCTCGACCGGTTCCCACGGATCGCCGCCGATCCGCGTCTGGCGGATCCAGGAGATCGCAACGTCGCCGGTAGCGTCGTCCCGCCGGGCGCGAAGCTGCACTGGCGGCAGGCAGGTGCGCCCACGCAGGGCGGGCGGCACGGCCACGTCGACGAAATCGTCCGGATCGTAGACGCTGTCGGCCGCCCCGCAGCGGGCGACGAGCGCCAGGCCGGCCTCCGCCGCGCTCAGCGCCAGCTGTTCCACCGCTTCGTCGAGGAGCACGAACCGCGCCCCGGCCGTATGCCCGGCAACCATGACGTCGTCGGTGCCGCCCTTCCCGCGGAGCAGTTCGCCGAGCTCCCAGGTATCGGCACCGACCAGTGTCGCGAGCCGGAACTGGACCACCTCGAAGCCGGTCTCGACCGACCCGATCGCGGCAAGGTTCGCGCCGTTGAGGAGCGCCGGCTCGGGGACGCTGGCCAGCGACCCGCCATAGAGCTTCAGCCGTATCGTGTTGGCCCGGTCGAACCGCCACAGGGGGCCCGGGGCCAGCCCCGCGGTCAGCTCGCCCATCACCGCCGCCTGCTCGATCGCCTGGCGCGGGAGGAAGCCCGCCTCCGCCGACCCGAGCGCCAGCGCCACCGCATTCGGCCACGGCCGGGCATAGGCGGCGACGCGGGGGGCATGGGGCAGCTCGTCGCCCGAGAGCAGCGGCAGGTCGAGGAACATCACTTCGGGCGGTGACGCCGTCGAGGTATGCTCCGGCGGCAGGCTCCGCTCCGCATCGGGCTCGGGCGACAGGATCGCGGGGTCGATGCCGCGCGCCTCGATCCGGCGCGCCGCGCCGTCCTCGATGCGGGTCACCATTAGGGTGCGGGTCACGCCGCGCGCCGTCACGTCGCAGACGTCCCCAGGCTCGATCGCCTGCATCGACGGCGGCAGGATGAACCGTGCCGTCTCCCGTCCCGCCCAGAGGTCCTGGAGCGCGGCATCGGCGAGACCGCGCGCCATCGCATGGCTCATCACCGCGCCCGTCGCGCTGCGGCTCGTCCGACCGCTGCCGGTGACGAGACGGCGCGCACTGGCCTCGGTGGCCCTGAACTCGGCAAGCGGGTCGGTGAACCCGATCGCGATCTCGTTGGGTAGCTCCGTCTCCTGCGCCCGGCGGAGGCTGAACAGCGGCGCGCCGTCCTCATCGACGAGATCCGCATCGGCCAGTGCCATCGCCGTCTTGCCGCCGCGACGGACGATGCGGATCGTGCCGCCGGATTCGAATGCCTCGAACATCAGGAGCGAGGCCAGTGGCTCGAGGGCCTGTCGTGCCGAGACGACGCCGTCGATCACGTATCCGTCGAGGACGCCGTCGATCTCGTCGACGGCGACCCCGCCGATGCCGTAGTCCGCAAGGATCCGCGCCACCAGGTCGGCGGCCGGCGCGCTCCCCAGCCGGCCATTCAGCCAGTGGCCCTTGTCCCAGTTGGCGCCATCGCCCCACACATCGTCGAGATAGGGAAAGGCGGGGAACGGCCGCGCGTCCCACGTCCAGAGATGGGTTCGCGCGTGCTCTACCATCCGCCCACCCACCAGCGACGACACCGGGTTGCTGCCGGCCACATAGGCGGCATGGGCGGGATCCCAGTAGGCGAGCATCGCCTCGCAGTAGCGGCGCTGGATCAGGTCGTCCCGGACGCCGGTCGAGAAGTACGGGATGGCCGCCGCCGATGACTTCGGGTCGGGGAAGACGTTGGGCTGGTTGGCGCCCTTGTCGACCGCGGGGCAGCCGGCCTCGGTGAAGCGGATCGGCTTCGATTCCGGCACCCACGGCGTCGCCGAGCCGGCCTCGACGCCGCCAGGCCGGTTGAAATGCTGGTTCGACCACCAGCTCCCGAGGTCCTTGAGCCGGTACACCCAGGGCTTGCCGTAGGCGCCGTCGGTGATCGGCGTCCGGACTTGCGCGGCGCGATCGGCGTCGCTCGCATAGTACCAGTCGTAGCCCTCGCCACCGGCAATGTTGGCGCGCAGATACGCCGTTCTCCGCCCCGTGTCCCAGCTCTCGGCGTCGAGATGATCGCTGCCGTCCCGCCAGTCGGCGAGCGGCATGTAGTTGTCGATGCCTATGAAGTCGATGTCGTCATGCGCCCACAGCCGGTCGAGGTGGAAGTAGACGTCGCCCGAGCCGTCGTCGGGACGATGGCCGGCGTACTCGGTCCAGTCGGCGGCATAGGAGAGCTTGGTCGACCCGCCGAGGATGCTGCGAACGTCCTCGGCCAGTGTCCGCAGGCGATTGACGAACGGATAGGTGTCGGCATCCGAGCGAAGCGTCGTCAGCCCGCGCATCTCCGAGCCGATCAGGAACGTATCGACCCCACCCGCCGCCTTGCACAGCTTGGCGTAGTGGAGCACGAACCGCCGGTACCCCCACTCGTCCGGCCCGTCATAGGTGACCACGTCACCGTTGATCGTGAAGTCGCCCGGCACCGCCGTGCCGACGAAGTCGTCGATCTGGTCGGCGGCTTCCGAGGTCCGGTCCGGCGAGCCCGAGACGCCCGGCGCCCGCGACCCGGTGATCATCCCCCGCCACGGATAAGCACCCTGCTCGACGCCGCCATAGGGGTCGGTCAGGCCGTTGTCCGCAGGCACGTCCATCATGATGAACGGGTAGAGCGTCACCGCCAGGCCCCGATCCCTGAGGTCGCGGATCGCGGCGACCACCGTGTCGTCGGACGGCGTGCCGCCATAGGCCGCCATGCCGTCATGGGTGCTGACGAGGTGCGCGGTCGCTCGCGTCTGCCCCGCCACCCGCCACAACCCCGGCTTCGTGGCGATGGTGCGCGAGACGACGCCGGGGCGGATCTCGCAGTGGTTGGCGCGAAGATCGGTGCCGAACCAGGCGACCACCAGCGCGACGCTCTCGAGGTTGGGGCAGAGGTCGGTGAGCTCGCCCACCGCCGCCCGCCAATCGGTCGGGGCGCGGTCGGTATGGTCGTTCAGCGGCGTGGTGTCGCCCGGCCCGTTGACCTCTTTCACCTTCGTCGGGCTGTAGCCGAACTCGGTCGCGCCCGGGATCAGCGTCACCGCGCGCACCATCTCCTCGAGCCTGCCGACCGGCCGGATCACCTCGAACGAGAACTGCGGGATGCGGTTGCCGAACTTGGCGAGCGGCAGGCGCTCGAACACGACATAGGCGGTGTCGCGATAGCCCGGGGCGCGGCCGTTGCCCTGCTTGGCTTCGATCAGGCTGTCCGGCTGCTGGCTCTCGGTGCCACGATGGAGCCGATACTCAGCATTGGCGAGGTTGAACGGCTTGCCGTCTGCCCAGGCGCGGTTGATGCGGGCGATCGGCCCCTCGCACAGCCCGATCGCGAAGTTGGCGTAGTAGCTGTACTTCTTGACCGTCGTCTCGCTCGACCCGCCC
>JAEVZM010000673.1 GCA_023392225.1 Pseudomonadota bacterium | reverse complement strand
CACCGGCAGGCGTGGCTTCAGCACGGTCACCGTGGGTCTGTCACTGGTCGAGGGCATCCCATTCCTCCCTAACTTCGGGGCTGGTGTCGGACGGTCGGGCGGCGCGGCGGTGCCGGGCCCGCTCGGGGGCAAGCTGGCCGAGGGCCCAGACGGCGGCGCCGCGGACCAGCGGCGCGTCGTCGTCGAGACGCGCCTCGACCAGCGGAACGAGGTCGGCGTCGCCCGAGTTCCCGAGCGCGATCATCACGTTGCGGAGGAACCGCTCGCGCCCGATGCGCTTGATCGGGGAGCCGGAGAAGCGGGCGCGGAAGCCGGCATCGTCGAGCGTCGCGAGTTCGGCCAGCGGCGGGGCGGCGAGGTCGTCGCGGGCGGCGAGCTTGGCTTCGCGGGTGGCCTGCGCATACTTGTTCCAGGGACAGGCGGCGAGGCAGTCGTCGCAGCCATAGACGCGGTTGCCCATCGCCTTGCGGAAGGCGCGGGGGATCGGCCCCTTGGTCTCGATGGTGAGGTAGGAGATGCAGCGCCGGGCGTCCAGCCGGTAGGGCGCGGGAAAGGCCTTCGTCGGGCAGATGTCGAGACAGGCGCGGCACGAGCCGCAATGGTCGGTCTCGGGCGGGTCCGGGGCGAGCGCGGCGGTGGTGAGGATCGCGCCGAGAAACAGCCACGAGCCGTATTGGCGCGAGACGAGGTTGGTGTGCTTGCCCTGCCAGCCGAGGCCGGCGGCCTCGGCCAGCGGCTTCTCCATCAGCGGTGCAGTATCGACGAACACCTTGGCGTCGGCGCCGCTCCGGGACCTCAGGCGCGAGGCGATCGTCTTCAGCCGGCCCTTGATCAGCTCGTGATAGTCGCGGTTGCGGGCATAGACCGAGATCGTCGCCCGGTCACGAAGCGCGAGGCTGGCGAGCGGGTCGGCGTCGGGGCCGTAGTTGAGGCCGAGCATGACCACCGAGCGGACCTCCGGCCACAGCGCCCGCGGCGTGGCGCGGCGCTTGGCGGTCTCGGCCAGCCAGGCCATGTCGCCGTGGTGGCCCTCGGCGATGAACGCCTTCAACCGGCCCGCGGCCGCAGGGGTGGCATCGGGCGTGGTGACGCGGACGATGTCGAAACCCTCGGCGAGGGCGTCGGCGCAGAGCCGCTCCTTCAGAAGTCGAGGTCGGCGTAATGCGCCGACGGCGGGTTGCCGCGGATCGTGTCGGCGAGGATCGGGCGGAAGCTCGGCCGCGACTTGACGCGCGCGTACCACTGCTTCGCCATCGCGTCTTCCTCCCATGGCACCTCGCCCAGGTAGTCGATAGAGGAGAGATGGGCGGCGCCGGCGAGGTCGGCCAGGCTGATCGACCGTCCCGCCAGACAGTTCCGCCGCGCCACCAGGTAGCCGACATAGCGCAGATGATAGCGGATATTGTTGCGCGCCGCGCGGATCGCGGCGGCATCGGGCGAGCCGCCATTGCCGCGTGGGGCGGTGCGCTTCAGCGCCTTCTCGGTGACGAGGTACTCGGTCACCTCCGAATCGAACTTGTCGACGAACCACGAGACGAGCCGGCGCACCTCGGCCCGCTCGCGCGGCGTCTTGGGCATCAGCGTCGCTTCGCCGAGCCGGTGGCCGCGGGTCTCGGTGAGGTATTCGGCGATGACCGCAGCGCCGCAAACGGGGCCATCCTCCTCGTCAACCAGCACCGGGAGGGTCCCGGACGGGTTGAGGATGAGGAACTCCTCGTCGCGCTCGAGCGGATGGCGCTCGACGAACTCCACGGTCTCGCCGTACTCGGCGAGCACGAGACGCACGTAGCGCGAACCAGCAGAGAGGGGATGATGATAAAGAATCGGCATCAGGCGGGAGGTACTTCGAACCCCCGTTTGAGGCGGAACTGCGACACGATTCGGGTATAGAACCGGCGCGCGGCCGGAACAAGGCGATTCGCCGCGCGCGAGACGGGAACAGCTCATGGCTACATCGATCGTCGATCCGCTCCTTCTCGGCATCGTCGAGGGGGCGACGGAGTTTCTGCCGGTCTCCTCGACCGCCCATATCCTGCTCCTAGGCAAGCTTCTGGGCTTCGACAGCCCAGGCAAAGCCTTCGAAATCCTGATCCAGCTGGGCGCGATCCTGGCGCTGCTGTCGGTCTATGCCGGCCGGCTGTGGCACATCGCGGGGACGCTGCGCTCGTCCCCACGCTCGCGGCATTTCACGCTCGGCGTGATTCTGGCGTTCCTGCCCGCGGCGATTGTCGGCGTGCTGCTCCACGACTTCATCACCCGGGTGATCTTCGAATCGGTGCTGACCATCAGCATCATGCTGATCCTCGGTGGCATCGTGCTGATCTTCATCGACCGGCTGCCGCTCCGCCCGCTCTATGGCGACGTGATGAACTTCCCGCTCGGCGTCTATTTCGGCATCGGCCTGTTCCAGATGCTGGCGCTGGTGCCGGGGGTGTCGCGCTCCGGCGCCTCGATCGTCGGCGCCATGCTGCTGGGCAGCGACAAGCGCTCGGCGGCGGAGTTCTCGTTCTTCCTCGCCATGCCGACGATGCTCGGCGCCTTCGTCTTCAGCCTCGCCAAGAACGCCTCGATTCTCGATTGGGATGCCGCCATCAACATCGCCATCGGCTTCGTCGCCGCCTTCGTCTCGGCGGCGATCGTGGTGCGGGTCTTCCTCGGCTTCGTCAGCCGCCACGGCTTCGCGCCGTTCGGCTGGTGGCGGATCGGGGTCGGCATCCTCGGGCTGATCGCGGTGCTGTTCTTCTCGGCACCGGCGCCGACCCTGAGCGACCCGAACGCCCCGGCGATCACCGAGCCGGAAGCGCCCGCGGCGGCAGTGCCGGCGCCGCCGCCGGCGTCAACCGCCACGCCGGAAGCACCCGGCGGCGGCGATCCGCTGGGCGAGCTGATCGAGCAGGAGCAGTAGGGAAGGCTGTGAAGCGGCCGTCGGTCAGACGGCCTGCTTCTCGTATTCGCCCTGAACCCGGAAGCGGGTGAGGTAGGAGGGCAGCACCGCCTCGAGCGTGGTCGGCTCGATGCCGAGGGCGCGAATGGTCCGCCCTTCGGCCACGGCCGCCTCGGAGACGACGTTGTCGACGCGGAGCTGGCGCACCTGGTCGGGGGTCAGCGGCTTGCCCGGCACGAACTGGAGCACCGAGGCCATCGCCCGGGCGACCGGCCAGGGCAGCGGCACCAGCATGCGCTTCCGGCCGATGACCTCGAGCATGATCTCCATGCAGTCGCGGAAGCTGTGCACTTCCGGGCCGCCGAGCTCGTAGACCGTGCCGGGGCGGGCCTTGCCCTCGACCGCATCGGCGATGGCGCTGGCGACGTCGCCGGCAAAGACCGGCTGGAACAGGGTCTTGCCGCCGCCGACCAGCGGCAGCGCCGGGGACATCTGCGCCATCCCGGCGAAGCGGTTGAAGAAATGGTCCTCCGGCCCGAACATGACCGAGGGACGCATCACCACCGAATCCGGGAGGGTCTCGAACACGCCGGCCTCGCCGGCCGCCTTGCTGCGGCCATAGGCCGAAGGCGCCTCCGGGTCGGCGCCGAGCGCCGAGACGTGGACCACCCGGTCGAGGCCGGCGCCGCGCGCCGCCTCGGCCACGGCGCGGGCGCCGAAGACGTTGACCGCCTCGAGCGACTGGCGGCCGCTCGGGGTCATGATCGCGGTGAGATTGACGACGGCGTCGACATTCTCGACGGCCCGGTCGACCGACCAGCGATAGCGGAGATTGGCCTGGATCGGCTGCACCCAGCCGACCATGCCGAGCGGCTGCAGGTAGCCGGCGAGATCGGGGCGGCGGACGGCGGCACGCACCCGCCAGCCGCGCTTGAGCAGCGCCCGCACCACATGGCGGCCGAGGAAGCCCGAGCCGCCGAATACCGTCACCAGTCCCTTGTCGGCGAGCGCCATCGCCATGGTCTTCAATCCCTTCGAGAACTCCAAGGCTGTGTAGCCCCGCGGGGCGTCGACGGCAAGCCGGGGCAGGCCGTCACGCCACCGGCACCGGAACGAAGCGGTCGCCGTCGAGCCGGGTCAGGACGCCGCTCCGGATGCCGAAGTGGAAGCCCTCGAGGGCGAGGTCACCCTTGCCCTCCGCCTCGCGGATCCAGGGGAAGCTCCTGAGGTTGTGGAGCGAGAGCTTCACCACCTCCTCCTCGCCGCGGGCGAGAGCAGCGTCGCCGGCGATGTCGGCGGGCAGTGCCATCAGCGCCGGGGTGGCGAGCTTCATCCACGGCTCGACGAAGTCCTGCGCTTCCCTCGGCGCGCCTTCGAGCATCACCCGGACGCCGCCGCACTGGGCATGGCCGAGGACCACGATACGCTTCACCTTGAGGACCCGCACCGCATATTCGAGCGCGGCGCTGGTGCCGTGATAGCGGGCGTCCGGCTGGTAGGGCGGCACCAGGCCCGCGACATTGCGCACCACGAACAATTCGCCCGGGGCGGCGCCGAACACCCGCTCGGGCGCGACGCGCGAATCCGAGCAGGCGATGACCATGGTCTCCGGCGCCTGCCCGTCGCGGGCCAGCGCCTCGAATCGCTCATGCTCCGCCGGCCAGGAAGTCTCGCGGAACTGGCGGTACCCGTCGATCAGTCGGTTCATGTGCACCCATGCAAGTTCTACGGAGCGACCATTTGGCCCGTTTCCACGCCGCTGTCGAGCCGCCGATCGCGCAAGGCAGGTTTGACCGCAACGCGGGAACGATGCGACACCGGCGCGACACCGGTGCTCCGGGCCCGATACGGACGGGACCACGGCCCGGATCATCGCGAGGAGTCCGCCGACCATGCTCCGCCTCACCTTCCACGGCGCCGCACGCTGCGTCACCGGCTCGTGCTACCGGCTCGAGACCGACCACGGCCAGCTGCTGGTCGATTGCGGCCTGTTCCAGGGGCCGAAGACGGAGAAGGAGCTCAACTACCGGCCGTTCCCGTTCGAGCCGGACCAGATCGCCGCGGTGATCCTGAGCCACGCCCATATCGACCACTCGGGGCTCCTGCCGAAGCTCACCCGCCACGGCTTCCGCGGCGCGATCCACGCGACGCCGGCCACCGCCGACCTCGCCGCGGTGATGCTGCCCGATTCCGCCTACATCCAGGAGATGGAGGTGGAGCAGCTCAACAAGCGGAACGCGCGCCGCAACCGGCCGGAGGTCGAGCCGATCTACCGCATGGCCGACGCCATGGCCGCCATCGAGCAGTTCGACACGGTCGACTACGGCACCTGGTTCGAGCCGCTGCCGGGGGTCCGCGCCCGGTTCTGGAACGCAGGGCACCTCCTCGGCTCGGCTTCGATCGAGGTCGAGGCGAAGGACGGCGAGCGGACGGTGCGAATCCTGTTCTCGGGCGACATCGGGCCGGACTACAAGCTGCTCCAGCCCGATCCGACCGGGCCGAGCGACCTCGATTTCGTGCTCTGCGAGAGCACCTATGGCGACCGCGACCGGATCGACGCCACGGCCGAGAACCGGCGCCGGCTGCTCCGCGACGAGGTGCGGGCGGCGATCAACCCCAAGGGGGCGCTGCTGATCCCGTCCTTCGCGGTCGAGCGGGCGCAGGAGCTGGTCAGCGACCTCATGCAGCTGATGCGGGAGGGCGAGCTGCCGGAGATCCCGGTCATCGTCGATTCGCCGCTGGCGACCAAGGCGACCAAGGTGTTCGCGGCCCATGCCGCCGATCTCGAAGGGGGCGACGAACTGGTTCGCGGCTTGCGCTCGCGCACCGTCCGCTTCACCCAGACCGTCGACGAGAGCAAGGCGCTCGACAGGCGCGATGGATTCCACATCGTCATCGCCGCGAGCGGCATGTGCGAGGCGGGCCGGATCCGCCACCGGCTGAAGAACTGGATCTGGCGCGAAGAGGCGACGGTGCTCCTGGTCGGCTTCCAGGCCGAGGGTACCCTCGGCCGCATCCTCAAGGATGGCGCCGACGAGGTCCGCATCCAGGGCGACACCTTCAAGGTGCGCGCCCGCATCCGCACGATCGACCTCTATTCGGGCCATGCCGACGGGCCGGAGCTCGCGGCGTGGATCGAGAAGCGGATGCCGATCCGCCACCAGCTCTTCCTGGTGCACGGCGAGGCGACGGGGATGGCGGGACTGGCGGCGCGGGTGGCGGACAAGCTCCCGCCCGACCGGGTAGTGATGCCGGCGATCGACCAGAGCTTCGCGCTCACCCCCACGGGGGCGGAGCCGCTCGCCGAGGCGCCGCCGCTGCCGCGGCTCGCGCCGGAGCAGGTGGCCCGTCGCGACAGCCACAACGACGAGGCGCGGCTGATGCTCGATATCGGTGACGCCCTGGAGGTCGCCGCGGACGAGAAGGCCCGCGCCGTGATCATCCGCCGCCTGCGGCGGGCGCTCGAGGAGGCCCGCTGAGCGGGCCCCATCCCCGAGCGGTCAGTGGGGCAGCTTCTTCCGCCCGGTCAGCCACGCGAAGAACATGAACAGTGCGATGGCTGCCACGGGGCCGAAGAAGATGACCAGGAACTGCGCCAGTGTCATTTTCTCGAAGACTCCCTGAGTTCGTTCGCGGCAAAGCTAGCACGAACCGCTAGCGCGGTTCGTGCCATGGCGCATGGAAGGACTGATTGACTTCCATCAATCGCCCGCGTCAGTCGCGCGCGGCGGACACCATGATCTCGACCAGATAGGCCGGGGCGGCGAGCTTGGCCTCGACCGTGGCGCGGGCCGGGGTGTTGCCGGGGGAGACCCAGGCGTCCCAGGCCTTGTTCATGTCGGCGAAGGTGCCGATGTCGCTGAGCCAGATGTTGGTGGTGAGGAGCTTGCTCTTGTCGGTGCCGGCGGCGGCGAGCAGCGCGTCGATCTTGGCCAGAATCTGCTCCGTCTGGCCGGTGACGCCGACGGACGTGTCGTCCGCGACCTGGCCGGCGAGATAGACGGTGTTGCCGTGCACCACGGCCTGGCTCATGCGGGGACCAGCCTGATGACGCTCGATGGACATGCCTTGCTCCTTGCTTGGTTCGGGATTGCCGGGCGGGGGATAGCACAGACCGCGCCGCCGGCCATAGCCGGGGCGGTCCGGCCTGCGACCTGCGGCGCTTTGTCCGGCGGGCGCGCCGCCTGCGGTTGAACATCGCCACGGCTTGTGGTGTCTCTCGGGGCGACCTCTCCGATCGACGGATTCCTCAATGATCATCCCCGTCATCAAGTGCGGCGGCGCCGGCACGCGG
>JAEVZM010000667.1 GCA_023392225.1 Pseudomonadota bacterium | reverse complement strand
CCCCGGCGGGGGAGCGCCGGTGCCGCGTGAAGCTGCCCTGGTCGAGATAGTGCAGCTCCTTGACCGGCGGCATCCAGAACTGCGGGTGCCAGGCTAGCTGGTCATAGAGCCACTGGGTCCCCGCCTTCTGGGCGCCGACACAGACGAAATCCGGACCAGCCTGCATTCGGATCTCACATGAGCGGTCGGGGCGGCCCGCGACGGGGCCCCGGCGGGCGGCGCCCCGCCGCCCGGAAGGTCGTGCGGCTCAGCCGCCGGCGCCGAACGGCCTCTTCGTCGCCATCACCGTCATCGTCAGCACGTTCGCTTCGAGCGGCAGGCCGGCCATGTAGACGATCGCGTCGGCGACGTTCTGGGGATCCATGCGCGGCTCGATCGCGAGGCTGCCATCGGCCTGGGGCACGCCCTCGGCCATCTTCGCAGTCATCGGCGTCGCAGCGTTGCCGATGTCGATCTGGCCGCAGGCGATGTTGAAATTGCGGCCGTCGAGCGCGGTCGACTTGGTGAGGCCGGTGATGGCGTGCTTGGTCGCGGTATAGGGCGCCGAGTTCGGCCGCGGCGTGGTCGCCGAGATCGAGCCGTTGTTGATGATCCGGCCGCCCTGCGGGTCCTGCGCCTTGAACATGCGGATCGCACCCTGGGTGCAGAGGAAGGCGGCGGTGAGGTTGGCCCCGACGATCGTCTGCCACTGCTCGAAGCTGACGTCCTCGAGCGGCACGCCGGGGACGGTGGTGCCGGCATTGTTGAACAGCAGGTCGAGGCGGCCGAAGGTCGACTTGATCTCGGCAAAGAGCCGGTTGACGTCGTCGGGCTTGCTGACGTCGCCGGCGACCACCAGCGCCTTGGCGCCGAGGGCCTCCGCTTCCTTGGCAACGGCCTCGAGCGGCTCCTTCCGCCGGCCGGCGAGCACCACGGCATAGCCCGCGCCGGCGAGGGCCAGGGTGGTGGCGCGGCCGACGCCGCTGCCTGCTCCGGTAATCAGTGCGACCTTGTCGGCCATGTCTTTTCCTCCGCGCCGGGTTTCAAACTGGTCGGGCTTCTTATCCGATCGGGACGCTGCGGCCAATGCACTGATTGGCCGGGCCCGTAAGGGCCGCCTCAGGCGTCGCCGTGTCGCGGCGGATAGGGCGGTGTGGGGATCGCCTGGTGGGCGGCACGCAGCGCCGAGGACCATGCTTCCCTGAGGTCGTGGAAATAGGGCTCGCCATCCTCGATCCGGTAAACTGTGTCGGGCTCGTAGGTGTCGCGGCGGATGGTGAGGATGTCGATCGGCAGGCCGACCGAGAGGTTGGAGCGGATGGTCGAATCCATCGAGATCAGGCCGAGCTTCAGCGCATCGGCGAGGCCGGTGTCGGACTTGATCGAGCGATCGAGGATCGGCTTGCCGTACTTGTGCTCGCCGATCTGCAGATACGGCGTGTCGGCCGTCGCCTCGATGAAGTTGCCGGCCGAGTAGATCATGAACAGCCGGAGCCGGCCGCCGCGGATCTGGCCGCCGAGGAGAATGGTGACGTCGAACAGACCGGACTGGCTCTGCTCTTTGGAGAGGTTGCCGAACCGGTGCACCTCGCGGATCGCCCGCCCGACCAGCTGCGCCGCGCCGAACATGCTGTCGACGCCGAGCAGGCGCTCGACCTCGCCGGTGTCGTGGTTACGGAACCCCTCGGTCACCATCGACAGCACCGATTGCGCCACCGACAGGTTGCCCGAGGAAGCGAAGCCGATGGCCCGCTCCCCCGGCGTCTCGAACAGATGCAGCTTCCGGAAGGTGGCAATGTTGTCGACGCCGGCATTGGTGCGGGTGTCGCCGATCATCACCAGTCCCTCGCGGACGAGAATGCCGACGCAGTATGTCATGTTGGTCCGTCACCCCTCGAATCCGGCCGGAGTGTCGGGTGGCGCGGCCGTGCTGGCAATCGAAAACGGCTGCGACCTTTCATCGTCCGCCCCTATGGGCATCCTGGACGAGGACCTTGACCGAGAGGCTCTCGCCGCTGCCGCCGTAGCGGGTGCCGCGGACCGGGGCGGCGCCGAGATAGTCGAGCCCGACGGCGACCCGCACATAGGCCTCGGTCGGCGAGATGCCGTTGGCCGGGTCGAAGCCCACCCAGCCGAGCCCCGGCACCAGCGCTTCCGCCCAGGCGTGGCCGGCGTTCTGGGCGGTCACGAGCTGGCCTCCGCCTTGCGACTGGCTCTGCGACATGCCGTCCATCGTCTGCGATTGCCCGGCGGCCGGGGCCTGGAACAGGTAGCCGCCGACATAGCGGGCGGGAAAGCCGAGGTGACGGGCCGCGGCGATGAAAATGTGCGCGAAGTCCTGGCAGACGCCATGGCCATGGGCGAAGGCCTCGGTGGCGCTGGTGCCGGTGTCGGTCGCGTCGACGTCGAAGCGGAGGCGCTCGTTGATGGCGAGCATCAGGGCGTGGAACAGGCCGAGGGGGGTGTCGCCCGCGCTCGCCGCGATCTCTTCGGCGAACGCGTGGATCGCCTCGTCGGCGGTGGTCAGCGGGGTCTCGCGGAGGAATATCCCGGCGGGCACGCGCTCCACCTGGTCGCGGACGATGCCGCTGGTGTCCTGGGTCTCGACCTCGCCCTCGGCGGTGATGGTGAGGCTGTCGATGGGGCCTTCCACCGTGAAGGAGTGCACGCGGTTGCCGAACGGGTCGGTGGACGACTGGAGCCGGCAGTCGCGGTCGACGTCGATCCGCCAGTGGACCACGAACTGGCCGTCATGGCCGCGCGGCGTCAGCCGGAGGATCTGGATCGCGCGGCTCGCCGGCGACGCATAGTGATAGGCGGTCTCGTGGGAGATGCGGAGGCGCATGGCGGATCAGGCGAGATACTGGGCGGCGATGGCATCGCCGAGGCGGGCATTGTCGCCGATGAACTCGGTCAGGAACTCGTGCAGTCCCCTGCGCTGGAAGATGTCGGAGATGGTGGTGTTCTGAAGCCGGGTGCGGATCGAGCGCGCCGTGCGCTGCGCCGGACCCTGCCGTCCATAGGCCTGGGACAGCTCGTCGAGATAGGTGGCAAGGTTGGCGTAGCAGCTGGCGATCGAGCGCGGCATCTGGTCGTTGAGCACCAGGAGATCGGCGATCAGCCAGGGCTTGAGGCTGTCGTGATAGACCCAGCGATAGGCGGTGAGCGCCGATACTGCCCTGAGGATCGAGGCCCACTGGAAGTAGTCGAGGCCGCCGCCGACATTGGCTTCCTGAGGCAGCAGCACGTGGTACTTCACGTCGAGGATGCGGGCCGTGTTGTCGGCGCGCTCGAGGAAGAAGCCGAGGCGCAGGAAGAAGTAGACGTCGTTGCGCAGCATCGTGCGGTAGGCCGAGCCGTCGAAGCGCAGGCACGCCTCCTTGACGGTCGAGAGGAAGGCGTTGAGCGTCTCGCGGTCCATCCGGGTGCCGTCGAAGCGCTTCATGTCCATCCATGCGCCGTTGAGCGCCTCCCACATCTCGGCGGTGAGGGCGGTCCGCACCGAGCGGGCGTTGGCGCGCGCCGTCTCGAGGCAGGAGCGGATGCTCGACGGGTTGACCGGCGAGAAGGCGAGATAGTCGATCACCGCGTCGCGATCGGCCTCGGCGTGGCTGGCGGAGAACGACGCCAGCGCCCCGGCGGCGGAGAGCGCCGACTCCCACTCCGTGGTGCCGCCGGCATAGGCGACCGGCACGGTGGCGAGGCGGCTCGCCGCATCGATGATCCGGGCCGCATTGTCGGCGCGCTCGATATAGCGTCCAAGCCAGAAGAGCGTGTCGGCGGTACGGCTCAGCATGAGGACTTCCGGGACTTGCCAAGGCGGAGTGCGGTCGTCTCGGGTTTCCGGACCAGCGCTGCAACACACCGTGCTGCAGTGCTCTCGGAACGGCTTGCAGGCATGCTCATCCCTCGACTACCCAGGTGTCCTTGGTGCCGCCGCCCTGGCTCGAGTTCACCACCAGCGACCCCTCCTTCAGCCCGACGCGGGTCAGCCCGCCCCGCACGATGCGCACCTAGTCCGCTCCGGTGAGGACGAACGGCCTGAGCTCGACCTGGCGCGGCG
>JAEVZM010000597.1 GCA_023392225.1 Pseudomonadota bacterium | reverse complement strand
GCGGAACGATGCCGATCACCGCGCTTCAATCAGGTACCGCGGCGCCGCGCAAGCGGGAACGCCGGGCGCCGGCACTCATTCCGTCGGAGCGTCGCCGTCGTGGGTGCCGACGATCTCCTCGCCCTCGAGCTTGGTGAACGGAACGAAGGGCACGACCGAGCCGCCATAGATGTCGGAGCGGACGATGCGCTCGCCGCCGAGCAGGCCCTTCTTCTTCACCACCTTCAGCACGTGCTGGGCGCCCGGGGGGCCGATCGGGATCACCATGATGCCGCCGGTCTTGAGCTGGCGCAGCAGCGGCGGCGGGATGTGGTCGATGCCGCAGGTGACGATGATCTTGTCGAACGGCGCGACCTCTTCCCAGCCGTAATAGCCGTCGGCGTTCTTGGAGGTGATCGATCCGAACTCGGTGTAGCCGCGGGCGATGAGGCCGTCGTAGATGCCGCGGGTCCGCTCGGCGAGCGGCTTGATGATCTCGATCGTCCAGATCTTGTCGGTGAGGTTGGCGAGATAGGCCGACTGGTATCCGGAGCCGGTACCGACCTCGAGCACCTTCTCGCCGAACTGGACGTCGATCGAGCTGGTCATGCGGCCGACGAGATTCGGGCCGGAGATGGTGACGCCGTAGCCGATGTCGAGGAAGGCGCGATCGTAGACCCGCGGCAGGTTAACCGGCAGGCAGAACTGCTCGCGCGGCGTCATCAGGAACGCCCGCTTGTCGCGGTCGGTGAACAGGTCGCGATGGCCGAGCAGGTGGTCGTAACGATCGTATCGCTGGGCGAGATAGACCGGGTCCTCGCCGCGATTGGCCACCATCCAGGCGATGTAGGCGTCCTTGTTGTCGGTCGGCGGGAACGCCTTCCAATTATACGCCGTGGGCACGGTGTTGTCGGGCGTGGTGGGCGCGGCTGCGCGGCCCTCGCGGGAGAGCAGGGCACTTCCGGCGATGGCGGCGGCGCCGAAGGCGAATTGGCGTCGGTTCACGTGTCTCGTCCGTTGTCGGGTCGGGTGTCGATGAGCTCCAGAATAGCAGGGAGCAACAAACCAGCCAAAATAGGGCGGAGCGGACCGGCTTCGAGCCATTCGGGTCAATTGCCCGCGCGGCATCTTGCTGCTTTCGCGGTGCGGCCATTGCGACTAGGTCTAATTCGCAACGGAGGTACGACGATGATGTTGAAAGTGGTGCTTACGACGGTCCTGATGCTCTCCGCACTGCCCGCGCTCGCCGGTGACCCCAAGGCTGGTGCGCAGGTCTTCAAGAAGTGCCAAGCCTGCCACGCGGTGGGCGAGGACGCCAAGAACAAGGTCGGCCCCGAGCTGAACGGGCTCTTTGGTCGGCCCGCCGGCTCGATTCCGGACTACAACTACTCCGACCCGATGAAGAACTCCGGGATCGTGTGGAGCCAGGAGACCCTCGCCGAGTACATCGCGAATCCGAAGGCGATGGTGCCGGGTACCGCGATGGCGTTCGTCGGTCTCAAGCGTCCGAAGGAAATCGAGGACATCATCGCGTTCCTCGACCAGTTCAATCCCGATGGGACGATGAAGCCGCACTGACCCCCTGAAAGCAATCGCGCCACCCTTCGGTGAGGAAGGGCGGCGCGTCGCTCAAGAGGGTGCGGGCTACGCAAACACCAGATGCCCGCGACAGGATGCCGATAGTCACGGCGGCGCGCCGATCGGCGCGTCCCTTGCCGCTTCTGCCGGAAACTCGAACCGTCCGATGCGGTGGACGAGATCGACTATGGGCGTGTTGTGGTTAATGTGAGGTAAAGCCGATCCGAATGTTTTTCGGCGCGGCCAAAGAATTTGTTCGTTTCGGAAAAGGTTAATGAATCGTTTCTAGCGGATCGGTGCGTATTAACCTTGTGATTACCATGTCCGCCGATGATCCCGACTCGTAACGAGTATCGGATGTCCGGCAATGGCATCGGCCACAGACCCAACCACCACCCGCGGGAACATCGACATCACGAGTCTGCTCGCCTCACTGCGGCGCGGATTGCCGGCGCTGCTGGTGGTCGCCGCTTTGGCCGGAGCCATCGCCTTCGTGCTGGTCAACAGCGTGCCGCCGCTCTATCGGGGCGAGACGCAGCTGGCGGTCGGCGTCGGCGCGGGAAATCCCGGCGTTCTCGCCCAGACGCTGGCCGGCGAGGTGCAGCTCATTCGCTCCCGCGACATCGCCAGCGAGGTGGTGGCGTCGCTTTCCTTGGGGGAGCGCCCCGAATTCCAGAGCTCCTCCGGCGTGGCTGCCACCTTCCGCGACATACTGGTCACGCTCGGCCTCGCCCGTGATCTCCGGGCGCTGTCGCCGGAGGAGCGGGTACTCGCCCTCTATGACGACCATCTCACGGTCGAGGCGGGACGCCGGTCGCCGGTGGTCCGCATCGGGTTCTGGTCGACCGATCCGGTTTTCGCTGCCGAGGCGGCGAACGCGGTGGCCGGCGCCTACGTCGCGCTCAGGCAGTCGGCCGCCGACGAGTCGGCGGCGCTCGAGACCCAGATCGCAACGCTTCAGGCTTCGGTCGCCGACGGCCAGCGCCGGGCGAGCGAGCTGCGCGCGGATCTCGACGGCATGCCGGTC
>JAEVZM010000254.1 GCA_023392225.1 Pseudomonadota bacterium | reverse complement strand
CGATCGCGATCGTCATCATCCTGGTAACGGCACGAATCTACTTCAAAGAGAACCAAGAAGACTTCAAAGCAACCGAAGCGGTCGCCGTGCTTCAGGCGCTGATGGCGTCAATCCTGCCGCTGTTCGGTGCCTGGGTCGGCGCGGTGATCGCCTTCTACTTCGCCAAGGAGAATTTCGACGCCGGCGCCCAGAACACCCGGGCCCTGCTCAAGGAGGTCCTCCCCAACCCGCTCGAGCCCATCTTCGCCCGCGAGGTGATGATCGAGAACAAGGACGGCGCGCTCGAGCGCGCGCGCCCCACGTCCGAGGACGCCTCGTCGCTGAGCAATACCGTCCTGCCCCGCTTCGAGGGCAAGGGCCTCAGCCGCATCGTCATCCTGAAAAATGACGACACGGGCGTCGGGGTCGCCCACGACGGCTACGTCAACCGCTTTCTCGTCGACGGGATCAAGAAGGGAACGTGGCCGCAGGTCACCGACGCCACCCTCAAGATGCTGCTCGACGACCCCGAGCTTCAGAAGATTCTCGCCAACTCGGTCGTCTATGTCGGTCGGGGCGCCACTCTCGCCGAGGTCAAGAACAAGATGGACAGCGCGAGCAAGGGGGCGAAGTACAGCTGCCGGGACGCCTTCGTCACCGACACCGGCGACGCGACGGGCAAGGTGATCGGCTACATCTCGGACATCGACCTCGGCAAGCACGGCGCCTACCGCTGACCGGGGCGCCGGTGCTCAGTTGCTCTTCTTGCGGAAGGCGTCGAGGCTGACCACCTGCGCGGCGCCAGTCGCGGGAGCGTCCTCACCCTCCCCCTCGCCGGCATCGGCGCCACCGGCGGCATCGTCCGCGGCCTCCGCCCGGGCCGCCTCCGGCAGGGGCACCACCGGCGCCGGCTCGTGCTCGTCGGCAAGGGCATCGTCGCCGTCGACCGCGTCGAGCGCCCGGGGTGCCTCAGCCTCGCCCGGTGCTGCCGCGATCTCGAACTGAACCCCGAACTGGACCGAGGGGTCCATGAACGCCTTGACCGCGGTGAACGGCACCACTAGCCGCTCGGGGATGCCGTTGAACGACAGTCCAACCTCGAACGCCTGGTCGTTGACCGTGAGGTCCCAGTACTGGTGCTGGAGGACGATCGTCATGTCCTCGGGGTACCGGCCGAGCAAGCGGCTCGATACCCGCACGCCCGGCGCATGGGTGGCGAAGGTGATGAAGAAGTGGTGCTCACCGGGAAGCCCGGTGCGCGCGACCTCCGACAGCACCTTGCGGACAACGCCGCGCAGTGCGTCCTGGGTCAGGATGTCGTAGCGGATCTGATCGTCGGCCATGGCCCCGGATGCCAAAACAGGGCTCACGGCCCCGAAGAAACGAGTGGAAGCGGCTCTCGACCGCCATCGAATCCCATGAATACGTCAACGCCAGACGATTTCCAACGCTGCGGTGCACCAGCCTCGACTGCGGCAGGCCGTATCGGACAGCGCGGCCGGGGTCTGCCGGAACCGCCGCGCCGGCCCAGGGCGCCGGCCGACGGCCAGCCCAGGGCGACCGTTCAAGCCTTCCGGCCGTAGACCACCACGCGGTTTCCCCGGGTGAACTGCTCGTAGTCGGGATTGCTGGTTTGAACGACCTCGATCGTGGTGAAGCCGAAGCCGCGCATCAGGAACAGCAGGGCATTCAACGACGGGACCAGGGCAATGTCCGTCGAGCCCCCCTCGCGCCCCCAGGAATAGTCCGGCGCCAGGCCGAAAACCCCTTCGAGGCGTCGCTGATTCGTATAGGCACCGTCCTCGATCATCCCGCCGATGTCGTACGGAAAAACCTGAGTTTCGATCAGGATGTGCCTTCGGGTCATCTGGCTGGCCAGCCGCAAGGTGTGAACCGGATTCTCCAGGTGATAGATCAACCCATACAGGAGGACGAAGTCGGCGGTCTGTTCCGCGTTGTACTCCATCTTCTGCAGGTCGGCCCGACGATACTCGACGTTCTTGACCTGCAGGACATCGGTGATGAGCTTCGCCGCATCGAGGCTCTCCGGCCTGATCTCGAAACCGCACACCGCCCTGAAATGCCCCGCAAGCTCGATGGTGTAATACCCTTCGTGGGAGGCAAAATCGTAGGCGACCAGGCCGCCGGCATCCGGCACGTGGCGATCGATGACGTATCGCAGCTTGTCGCGCCGCGACGTGTGAATCGGCAGGACGCTGGGCGGAACATCCGTGGTGGTCGAGGTTCCATCCGGGAGATCGAATTCATAGAACCAGGTTCGGCTCTTGACCTGGGACAGCCCATCATCTCGATTCATGGTTCCCGCTCACGTCCACACGGCTCGGCGTCAATTCTTGACGGCGCAGTCGGAAGTGCCCGCCTCACCGAGACCAGTCAAGCACACGCCCCGCAATCATCTCGACGCGCCTGGTGAGATCACCGAACCTCTCCTCCATGAGCGCGTCGCACGCGGCGCTGAAAGCCTCATAAGCCGGAGCGGCATTGGATACCGGCACGTTGGGGGAGAATCCCTCCCGGCTCACGTCGAGAAAGGTGGAGATCTTCGAGAGGACGCATTCCGGCTGACCGTGCAGCTCGGCAAGCGTCACGATCAGGAACTGATCTCTGGAGAACAACTCCAGATACCTGAGAAGCTGCACATCATAGAACGAAGAGCGCATGTACATGAAGTTCCAGAAATACTGACGGCAGCTTGCAGCAAACTCGGGAGCCTCAAATCTCTCATCTTCCAAAATGAGAGCCTCGTGGAAATCTTCCGACAGCTCGAACGGGCGGCCGTCGCTGTGCATCGATCGACGCATGTGGCGATAGAGCGAATGCGCCCGAGCCTTGGGATGCCGCAGGATCAGGATGAACTTTGATTCCGGAAACAGATCGCGAAGAACCGGCGCGGTCTTCGGATCGGAAAGATAGGCGTGGGACGCGTCGACCCGGTAACGCCGCTGCGAATCAAACAGCGCGAAGTAGGTGATCGGATCTCTGACCACCTGAAAATAGCTGCAGAAGAAACTCGGCTCCTTCGGAACACTGACCTGGATCTCCGGGTGCGACCCGAGGAGATGGTAAAGCGTCGTGGTGCCACATTTTCCGGCGCCGAGAATGAAGAGGTTGGGTGTTCCCATTCTATCCTGATCGGAACCGGCCCGGCCTACTGGAAGAGCCTTGCGGCCTGCACGTGCCTCGTGGCGAGCAGCGCGGCAAGCTCCTCGTCGCCTTCCGACACCGCCTTGAAGATATCGCCATGCTCGCGCCAGATCTGGCCCGCCCGGGCAACGCAGTGCGCGCCGAAAAGCAGCAGCGTGCGCTGATGGAGCGACACATTGATCTCGCGAAGCAACAGGTTGCCCGATGCCCGGCCGAGCGCATCGTGAAAGCGTGCGTTCTGTTCGAGAGGCACGCCCGCTGCGTCCGCCCGCATCAGCCGCCCGGCCTCGTCGACGATCACCTCAAGCTCGGCGATGTGGCAGGCGTCGCGACGCCGCGCCGCGAGCTTGGCAGTGGCCGCCTCGAGCGCGGCGCGGACTTCGGTGAGCTCCCATTTCTGCGCGTCGGTGTAGGCGGCAACGGTCGCGCCCCGGCGCGGCTCGATCGTGACGATCCCCTCGATCGCCAGCTGTCGAAGCGCCTCCCGGACGGGGATCCGCGAGACGCCGAGCTCCTCGGAGAGCTGCGCCTCGACCAGCCTCCTGCCCGGCCGGGCGTCCTCCGCGTAGATGATCCGCTCCCGAAGGCGCGTCGTGACGAGCTCTGTAAGGGGACGATGCTCGATTCCGCTCTTCCCCGCCATGGGGGGCTCCTTCGTACTGAAACATGACGTCGGCGGCCGGATGCCGGTGGCAGGCCGCCGGCATGGATCATACACCGGCTCGATGACGCTCGACACATGCCGGTGGCTGCGCGCGCCACCCGGATACGCCGCATGGGGAGATCGACGGAGATCGGCAGCGCCGCAATCGCTGACGCCGGCGGTTTCGGGAATGAGGGAGGGAAAGTGGAGGCTTCTGTTGCCAGGTGCCTCCGGACCCCGCCTTACGGTGCGAACCGCAAGGGCTTCGAATGAGGTAGCATCACCGCATTACGCGGCGAGGCGAGCCTCAGCATAGTTGTCGTTGGCAACTATAAGTTTGGCCCGATAACGGTGGGTACCATGCCGAGCGAAAGTCCATCCTTTACGCCCCCGTCGATCCTGTATCGCCCCCACCGGAAACCGCGCTCGCGTTCACGGGCTCTGGTGGAGGCGCCGGGCACTGCCCCCGGGTCCGAAGGTTTATTGCGATGGCCGTTTATCGCCATATCCGGATTGCTCCGGCACCGTTTTATATAGATACCTTTGCCGCCATTGCAAAGGCGTCCGGGGGCTACCCTCGGCGCGTTGTCCTCAGACGATGAGGAAATCCTTGTGGCTGAGGTCGAGCCCGGCGGTCACGCTGCCGAACTCCACGGCGTCGCCGCCGTTCTTCGCGTAGGCCAGCGAGCCGGTATCCTTGTCGTAGATCACCGCCTTCTTCTGGCCGGCATAGTCCTCGGCGTCGAAGAACTTGGCCTTCTTCAGCCCGCCCGCCTTGCCGATGCCGGAGAACGCGCTCTTGGCCAGATGCATCGTGTCCTTGCCGGACTTGAAGTCGGCGACATGCGAGTTGTTGCCTGGCGTCAGCGCGGCGTCGAAGACGAATGCATCCTTGCCTGCGCCGCCATACAGCGTGTTGGCGCCGGCTCCGCCATAGAGCATGTCCGCGCCCTTGCCGCCGTAGATGATGTCCGCGCCACCACGGCCGTAGATCATGTCCTTGCCGGCGTACCCGTAGAGCATATCGCTGTCGGTCGAGCCCTTGATGGTGTCGCCGCCCTTGAAGAGCCTGGGCTCGAAGTCGCCCTGGAACAACGTGGCGGCCTTCTTCTTCGAGACCTCGTCGACGATCTTGTACTTGAGGGTGGTCTGGAGGAGGTCCTCGAAGACCTTCACGGTCAGCTTGCCGTTGTTGTATTTCGACGAGATCGAGACCGTCAGGCTGAGACCCGACACGGGATCGTAGTCCTGCAGTTCCCAAAGATCGCTGTTGTCCACGGCGATGTTCTTTGCGCCGT